>CALFXR010000213.1 GCA_937958475.1 uncultured Mesorhizobium sp.
GCTCGACGTGCTCGTCGTCGACATGCCGCCCGGCACCGGCGACGCCCAGCTGACCATGGCCCAGCAGGTGCCGCTCGCCGGCGCGGTGATCGTCTCGACGCCGCAGGACCTGGCCCTCATCGACGCGCGCAAGGGCTTGAACATGTTCAGGAAAGTCGACGTGCCGCTGCTCGGCATCGTCGAGAACATGAGCTACTTCCTCGCCCCCGACACCGGCAAGCGCTACGACATCTTCGGCCATGGCGGTGCCAGGAACGAGGCCGAGCGGCTCGGCGTACCCTTCCTCGGCGAAGTGCCGCTGACCATGAACATCCGCGAAACCTCCGATTCCGGCCAGCCCGTCGTCGTCTCCGAGCCGAACGGGCCGCAGGCGGCGATCTATCGCGGCATCGCCGGAAAGGTCTGGGAGCGCATGCAGGCGGAGGGCGCCGGCGCGTCCGCATCGGGCCCCTCGATCGTCTTCGAATAGGGCGCCGCCGCGGCGCGGCGAATTGATCGCGCGCCGCTGCCATGCCACAAGGCCGGTCGTCGAGAGGGAGGACGTCGATGGCCGAACCGGTGGTGCTGCACGAAAGGCGCGACGGCTATGCCGTGGTCACGCTCAACCGGCCGCAGCGGCTCAACGCCTTCACCGAGGAGCTTCACCGGGCGCTCGCCGCGGCGATCGACGCCTGCGCCGCCGACGACGACTGCCGCGCCGTCATCCTCACCGGCGCCGGCCGCGGCTTCTGCGCCGGCCAGGACCTCGCCGACCGCGACCCGACCCTGCTCGGCGACAGCCCCGACCTCGGCCTGACGCTGGAGACCTACTACAATCCGCTCGTGCTGAAGATTCGCAACCTCGGCAAGCCGGTGATCTGCGCCGTCAACGGCGTCGCCGCCGGCGCCGGCGCCAACATCGCGCTGGCCTGCGACATCGTGCTCGCGGCCCGTTCGGCGACCTTCATCCAGGCCTTCTCGCGGATCGGCCTGATCCCCGACGCCGGCGGTACCTGGTGGCTGACGCAGCGGCTCGGCGAGGCCCGCGCCAAGGCGCTGGCGCTCACCGGCGACCCGCTGCCCGCCGAACAGGCCGCCGAATGGGGCCTGATCTGGAAGGCCGTCGACGATGACCGTCTCGTCGCGGAAGCCGAAGCGCTGGCCATCCGCCTCGCCGCCGGGCCGTCGCGGGCCTATGCGCTGACGAAACAGGCGATCCACGCCGCCTCCCGCAACACGCTGGAGGAACAGCTGGCGCTCGAGCGCACCCTGCAGCGCGAGGCCGGGCGCTCGGACGACTACAAGGAAGGCGTCTCGGCCTTCCTGCAGAAGCGCCCGGCGGTCTACAGGAAGCGGAAGACGCCACCGGCAGGGGCATAGGACGGACCGGTCAGCGTTGCCGGCCTGCCAGGGACCGCATCTCTTCACGGAAGTCGGGCGCCAGCCAATCCGAGAGATCGAGGCCGGAGAGTGCGGCAGTTTCCTCGATATCCTCGCGGAAGACCGCGTCGAGACGGAGGCGGACGTCGCGCGGCATTTCCCCGGTTTCGGCAGATGGCCCGGGCACGACGTAGGTCTGTTCGGCCTGCCGGCTGACAGCCGCTTCGACGCCGAGGAAGTGCTCGACCGCCGCGAGTGTCCCCGGCGGATCGGTCCACAACCTGTCGGTGCGCAGAAAATGAACGTTCTCGCGCGGGAAGAAATCGAATAGCTTCCCGATCTGCGCCGCATAGAAACCGCGTTCCACATAGGAGAATACGCGATGGACGCCGTCCTGTGCTTCTCTCACCCGGCTGCGTCCGCCTTCGGATACGGCCTCTTCGAATGAAAGGGAGTCGGCGTTTCTCCCGACTTCCATCCGCCAGTGGGAATAGGCCCGGAAGGTCGGGTGGCGCAGGGCCACGATCAGCTTCGCCTGCGGATTGTATTCCCGAAGCCGCGCGAGGCACTGCGGCCAGTAGATGTAGATCGGCGTCGCTTCGCCGCGCAGCACCGCCTCGATCGACCAGTCGAACTGGTTGTGAAGCACGTCGTGGTCGGGCAAGGACCAGTCGAGTTGCTCGTTGTCGAAGTGATGGACCTCCTTCACGAGCGACATCTGGATCGAGGGATGCCGCCGCAGATAGGCGTCGAGCGCCGTCGTGCCGCCCTTCTGGACACCGATGATGAAGAAATCCAAACGCTTAGCCATGTATCCAACCTTCGTGGCCGTGCAGTGCGACCATGAATAGGCCCAACATCCTCTTCATCGTCGCCGACGACCTCAACTCCTGGATTGAGCCTCTCGGACGCCATCCGCAGGTCCGCACGCCGAACATCAATCGCCTGGCCGCCCGCGGCGCGGTGTTTTCGCGAGCCTATTGCACGGCCCCGTACTGCAACGCCAGTCGCATGTCGGTTTTCACCGGCTGTCTTCCGGCGAAGACCGGGGTCTATGGCAACGAGGCGTTCTGGGAAACGCCGCTCCGCCGGCCCACCTTCGTCGAGCATTTCCGCAAGGCCGGCTACCATTGCTTCGGCGCCGGCAAGGTCTTTCACGGCACCTTCGACTACGCGACCGCCGGGCGCACGCGCGCGCCGGAAGCCGCCTGGCGCGATTCCCAGAACAGGCCGGCGGTCTGGGACGAGTTCCACCCCAACGATCCCGAGCCGATGCCGCCCGACCGTCCTCTCAACCGCATGTTCGACTTCGACGATTTCGACAATGTGCCGTCGTGGAATCAACTCTTCGATTGGGGCGTACTGCCGGACGAGCGGGAATCGGACATTCCGGACGCCAGGACCGTAGCCCGGGTCGGCCGCTTCCTGCGGCGCCCGACGCGCGAACCGTTTTTCTGCGCGGCCGGCCTCTACAAGCCCCATCTGCCCTGGTACGCGCCGCGGCGCTTCTTCGATCTCTATCCCCTCGACCGGGTGGCGCTGCCTTTCGTCAAGGACGACGACCTCGACGACGTCCCGGAAACGGCGCGCGCCTGGGCCCTATCGCCGCCGGACCACGAGGCGGTCCTGAAGCACGGCCAGTGGCGACAGGCGGTCCAGGGCTATCTCGCCGCCATATCGTTTTGCGACAGCATGATCGGCATGCTTCTCGATGCCCTCGACGCGTCGCCTCACCGCGACAACACCATGGTCGTCCTGTGGGGCGACAACGGCTTCCATCTCGGCGAGAAGCTCCACTGGCGCAAGTTCGTGTTGTGGGAAGAAGCGACCCGCGTCCCCTTCATCCTTGTCCCGCCGGCGGGGATGCGGTCCGTTCCCCGCTTCGACGGTCCGGTGAGCCTCGTCGATCTGTTTCCCACGCTATGCGATTTCGCCGGAGTGGATCCGATCGACCAGATTGACGGTGTCTCGCTTGCGCCGATCGTCCGCGGCACGGCCGCAAGGCGCGAGGGCCCCGCGGTCATGACCTGGAAGCCCGGCAATCACTCGATCCGATCGGAGCACTGGCGCTATACGCGATACGGGGAAGGAGGCGAGGAACTCTACGATCAGCAGAGCGATCCCTTCGAGTGGACCAATCTCGCCGGCGACCCGCGATTCGAAGGCGTGTTGTCGCAGATGCGGGCGCAGATGGACGTCGTCGCCGGGGGCTGATGGACGCGCTTCACGCGCGACCCGTCGTGAAGACCGGGATCGGCCAGGCTGTCGTCGGCGGCTGCGGCTTACTGAAGCGACGTTGCGGTTGCGGGGAGCGATCCCGCCTACGCCTTGCTCACCGTCTCGTTGAACGTCGAGAAGAACTGGCCCGCCAGCTTCTTCGACGTCGAGGTGATCAGCCGGCTGCCGAGCTGGGCGATCTTGCCGCCGACGTCGGCCTTCGCCGAGTAGGTGAGCACGGTGGCGTCCGGCCCGTCCTCCGTCAGCGTCACGTCGGCGCCGCCCTTGGCGAAGCCGGCGATGCCGCCCTTGCCCTCGCCCGAGATCGTGTAGCCGTGCGGAGGCTTCAGGTTTTCCAGCGTCACCGCGCCGGTGAAGGTCGCCTTGATCGGGCCGACCTTGAGCACCACGGTCGCGGCCATGCCGTTCTCCGAGGTCTTCTCCAGGCTCTGGCAACCGGGAATGCAGACCTTCAGTATCTCGGGGTCGTTCAGCGCCTCCCAGACCCTGGCGATGGGGGCGGCGATACGCTCTTCGCCTTCGATGACGAGTGCCATGGCTTCCTCCTCCCGTGTTTCCGGACGTCGTTCGAATTCCGGTTCCGGGGAGTAGCGGAAGCCTCGGGGGCTGTCCATCGCACAAAGGTACAGGGCCGGCCCGCTCCGCGCTCACGGTTTCGTCAGTCGCGCGAGCATCCACCGCCATCGCTCCGCAAACCGCTTGTCGGTCCGCTCTTGCTGCCGTAACCATGGCGGTCGCACCAGGGGGAGGGTCGCATGACCGCGCATACGAAGAAGAAGTTTCGTTCGCAGGAGTGGTTCGACAACCCGGACGATCCCGGCATGACGGCCCTCTACATCGAACGCTACCTGAATTTCGGCCTGACCCGTGCCGAACTGCAGTCCGGCAAGCCCCTGATCGGCATCGCCCAGACCGGTTCCGACCTGTCGCCGTGCAACCGCCACCACCTCGAGCTCGCCAAGCGGGTGCGCGCCGGCATCGAGGCTGCGGGCGGCATCCCGTTCGAGTTCCCCTGCCACCCGATCCAGGAGACGGGCAAGCGTCCGACGGCGGCGCTCGATAGGAACCTCGCCTATCTCTCCCTCGTCGAGGTGCTCTACGGCTATCCGCTCGACGGCGTCGTGCTCACCATCGGCTGCGACAAGACCACGCCGGCGCTGCTGATGGCGGCGGCCACCGTCAACATCCCGGCCATCGCGCTCTCTGTCGGGCCGATGCTCAACGGCTGGCACCGCGGCGAGCGCACCGGCTCGGGCACGGTCGTCTGGAAGGCGCGCGAAAGGCTCTCCGCGGGCGAGATCGACTACGAGCAGTTCATGGATCTCGTCACCTCCTCGGCGCCGTCGGTCGGCTACTGCAACACGATGGGCACGGCGACGACGATGAACAGCCTCGCCGAGGCGCTGGGCATGCAGCTTCCCGGTTCGGCGGCGATTCCGGCACCCTATCGCGAGCGCGGCCAGATCGCCTACGAGACCGGCCGGCGCATCGTCGACATGGTGATCGATGACCTGAAGCCCTCCGACATCATGACGCGCGCGGCCTTCGAGAACGCCATCGTCGTCAACTCCGCCATCGGCGGCTCCACCAACGCACCGATCCATCTCAACGCCATCGCCCGCCATCTCGGCATCCCGCTCGACAATGATGACTGGCAGACGGTCGGCCATCATGTCCCGCTCCTGGTCAACCTCCAGCCGGCCGGCGAATATCTCGGCGAGGACTATCACCACGCCGGCGGCGTGCCCGCCGTGGTGGCGGAGTTGATGAAGGAGGGCCTGCTGCCGCACCCCGACGCGGTCACCGTCAACGGGCGCTCGATCGGCGACAATTGCCGCGCGGCCGAGAACCTCGATCCGAAGGTCATCCGCAGCGTCGCCGACCCTCTGAAGGCCGCGGCCGGCTTCATCAACCTCAGGGGCAACCTGTTCGACAGCGCCATCATGAAGACCAGCGTGATCTCGGAGGAATTCCGCACGCGCTATCTTTCCAATCCGGACGACCCCGAGGCCTTCGAGGGCATCGCCCAGGTCTTCGACGGTCCGGAGGAGTATCATGCCAGGATCGACGATCCGGCGCTCGGCCTGACCGAGAAGACCATCCTGTTCATGCGTGGCACGGGTCCGGTCGGCTATCCGGGTGGCGCCGAGGTCGTCAACATGCAGCCGCCGGCCTATCTCATCAAGGGCGGCGTGCTGTCCTTGCCCTGCATCGGCGACGGCCGCCAGTCGGGCACGTCGGGCAGCCCCTCCATCCTCAACGCTTCGCCGGAGGCCGCCATCGGCGGCGGGCTGGCGCTGTTGAGGACCGGCGACCGGGTGCGCGTCGATCTGCGCAAGGGCACGGCCGACATCCTCGTTTCCGACGAGGAGATCGCCCGCCGCCGCGCCGAACTGGCGGCGAAGGGAGGCTATCCCTATCCGGCGCACCAGACGCCGTGGCAGGAGATCCAGCGCGGCATGGTCGACCAGCTTTCGGAAGGCATGGTGCTGAAGCCGGCGGTCAAGTACCGCGACGTCGCGCACAAGGGGATCCCGCGCAACAACCACTGAGGCGCGCGGGGTTCCGTCGGCGAAACTGCCCTGCCGCTGGCGCGTATCGGGCAGGGCGACCGCTTTGCAATTCCCGGCGCCGTCCCCATGTGTCCGGAACGGAGGACCATCATGGCGAGACGGCGTTCATCCCTCGGCTTCCTCGGGCTCTTCGGCCGGTCGGGAGACCTGCGCGAGCTGGATGCGGCGTTGCGCGCCGCCGACCTCCATCCCGCGCTGGTGCCGGAAGGCGTCAAGCTCACCATCGTCAACCTGATGAAGGACCGCTGGCCCGACGAGCCGCCGGCGGAAGCCTATCCTCCGGTGGCGAAGCTCTTCGCCTACTGCGTCGCCGGTCCGGATCCGTTCGAGCAGGCCAACGGCCGCGCCGGCCTGCTCGACGCCGAGCGTCGCATCGAGCAGGCGCTGGAGGACCCCGACGGTTTCGATGCCGGGATCGTCCTGCTTGCGCTTCACGCCAAGCTGATCAGCGCCGAGGTGGTCGAGCGCTTCGGCCTCGCCACCGAGGGATCGTAGGACCTGTCGACGTGACCGCGACCGGTGGCGTCGCCGGCCCCGCCGCCCTACATTGCATGCATGGAAAGAAGCATCCCCACCGCACGCCTCGCGGCCTTGGCCCTCGTGGCCGGCGTGCTCGCCGCCGCGCCGGCTTTCGCGGTCGACATCCTCGTCCCCGGTACGACGACGCCGAGCGCGGCGGAGTTGCAGATCATGAGGAACATCCAGAGCCGCCAGGATTTCCAGCTCGAGCAGCGCATCAACCGCGAAATCGACCGGCTGACCGTCCAGACGCCCTCTCCGCGGCTCGACGTGCCTGTGGTCAAGCCGACCTGCCGCGAGGACATCAACGGCCAGAAGATGCTGCGCAGCTGCCGCTGACGGGATCCGCGTCAGGCGCCCGTCGGCGCCGGCCGTTTCCAGTTTCGCGCGCGCATGCGCGGCGCGATGAACCAGGCGGCGACCGGTGCCAGGACGAAGCTCGCCACGATGACGACGGGCAGCAGGTATTTCGCTTGTTCGTTCAGGGCGGGCACCGAGAGGACGGTGATCGCGCCGGCGCCGAAAAGCACGGCATTGGTCATCATCGACACGAGCGCTGTGATGAAGAGGTCGGTGTTCATGGATATCTCCCTGGACTGTCGGAGATCGAACGCCGGA
>CALFXR010000214.1 GCA_937958475.1 uncultured Mesorhizobium sp.
CCACCTGGGGCAAGGTCGGCCGCAACGAGCCCTGCCCGTGCGGCTCGGGCAAGAAGTACAAGCACTGCCACGGCGCCTTCGCCTGAGGCGGCGGGGCGTCGCCGCATCGACAGGCCAAACCGATCAGACGACGCGGATTTCCGCGTGGTCCTTGTAGCGCGCGAGCATGGCGTCCGCCGTCAGCAGCGCCATGCCCTCGACGGCGGCCTGCGCCACCAGGATCCGGTCGAAAGGATCGCGGTGAACCCCAGGCAGCGCCAGCAGGGTGTGCTCGGCCTCGATGGACAGTTCCCTGTATCCCGCCTCTCTCAGACCGTTCCGCAGCCGGCGCGTGTCGACGTGGAATCCCGGACGATTGGTGCCGTTCTTGATGGTGGCTTCCCAAAGGCTCGCGACGCTGAAATAAAGGTCGCTCGTCTCGGAATTCATCAGTTCCGCGGCAGCGGCGGGAACCTTGTGCGGCTCCGCCGCCGCCCGCAGCAGCAGCTGGGTGTCGACGAGCAGCCTCATTCGCTGCCGTAGAACATCTCTTCGATTTCGGCGGCACCCATCGTGTCGAAGTCGTCGGGAACCTCGAACGCGCCCTTCATGAAGCCGAGGCGTTGCGGACGCGCCTTCTGCGCGTCGTCCAGCGGCACGACCTTGACCATCGGCTTGCCCGCCTTGGCGATGATGAAGCTCTCGCCCTTCGCCGCCCTGTCGACCAGCCGCGACAGGTGCGTCTTGGCCTCGTGGATGTTGACCGTGTCCATGGGACGCTCCGAAGGTGAACTAGACTAAGTTAGTTTAGTCCACTCTCACCAGTTTCGCAACAAGTCGGCGCGCGGCCGTCCTTCCGGAATCGTTTCGACTCAGATCCCCGAGCCGTCCGTCTCGATGTCCTCGCCCTCGTAGGGCGCGGGCATGACCGCCGGCCGCGCCGCGGCCGCGGCGGGGCGCGGTTGTTCGCCTTCCGTGAAGGTTGGCGGAGAGGTCGCGGGCACCGCGAGCGCGAAAGGGCGCCGCGCACGGCGCGTGCATCGCTTTTTGCCGCGACGCGGTTGTCGTGGTAACGTCGTCCGATGACGAAGCTCGAACAGATCGAACAATTCGTCTCCGCGCTCTCGGACGACGAGTTGCAGCGTTTCTCGGCATGGTTCGACGAGATGCGCTGGCAGCGCTGGGACAGGCGCCTGGAAAACGACGTCCGGGCCGGGCGGCTCGATCGCCTTGTCGCCGATGCGAAGGCCGAGATCGCGGCGGGAAAGACACGGCCGCTTTGAGCCGGTCCGCGTAGTTCGATCCCATGAGCCACCGCGCGACCGCGAGCTTCTGGCATTCCTACGAGGAACTGCCCGAGGCGATCCGGCGGTTGGCCGACAAGAATTTCGCCTTGCTCAAGGACGACCCGCGGCATCCTTCACTTCAATTGAAGAAGGTGGGGGAGCTTTGGTCGGCTCGTATCGGCGGAAACTACCGCGCGCTGGCGCTTGAGACCGAGGACGGGCTGACCTGGATCTGGATCGGCACGCACGCCGACTATGACCGGTTGATCAGGTGAAACGGGCAAGGCCCGCTTCTCGAAAATGGGAGTTCGGATCGGAGGGACGAAGAATCTGATGGCGTCCGCGTGCGGTCCTTCGCGGCACCGGTGCCCGGATTGGTGCCCTCAGATCCCCGAGCCGTCC
>CALFXR010000215.1 GCA_937958475.1 uncultured Mesorhizobium sp.
GCCAGGAAGCGCATGAAGGCGCCGGAAAACAGCGCCGCGACGAGGAACGGCAGGCCGAGCCCGAACGAATAGGCGGCGAGCAGCAGGGCGCCTTCGCCCACCGTCTCGCGCCCGCCGGCCAGCGTCAGGATCGGACCGAGCACCGGGCCGATGCACGGCGTCCAGCCGAAGGCGAAGGCCAGGCCCATGACATAGGCCGCAACCATGCTCGCTGGCTTGCCCTGGCTCTGGAAGCGGGCCTCGCGCGACAGGATCGGGATGCGCAGCACGCCGAGAAAGTTCAGCCCCATGGCGATGATGACGACGCCGGCGGCGATGCCGAGCGGTTCCTGCCAGGCGCGCAGCAGGCTGCCGACAGAGGAAGCCCCCGCCCCGAGCGCGACGAAGACGGTGGAGAAGCCCAGCACGAACGCCACGGACGCGCCGACGAGGGCCGCGCGCAGGTGCGGCTTCTCGCCGGCATCCTCCTCGGCGCGAAAATCGTCGACGGTGACGCCCGCCATGTAGCACAGATAAGGCGGCACCAGCGGCAGCACGCAGGGCGACAGGAACGACAGCGCGCCCGCCCCGACGGCCGTCAGGTAACCGACATCGATCGCCATCTTCGTGTCGCCTCGTCCGCTTCTTCCAACCGCCCTGAGCCGAGTCGCTCCGCGGTGAGCATATAGGCGTTCACGGCTCGAGGCGCCAAATCACCATCGCGTGGCATACCGCCGCGCCGGCGCGCAACAGGTCTTGTCATGTAGTCCTGCCGATTTCGTTTTGAATAAATTTCTAATGAAATCCGAAAGTGTGGACGCGGTCCGCACATTAACCAAATATACGGGTGGTTGCGAAAATTGATCTGTGTCAGTCGCATGGTAATACACGAGATGGTAGCTCACATCCGTTCTTGGGGGCGCGGATGCATACGGATGTAGTAATTACCGGCATTAACTATATCGAGGAAACCTATTCATCTTCGGTTCGATTCACCGTCACATTGAACGGCACCGCCCTGGCGTGTTTCGACACGCTCGTTCCGGGCCGGTTCGATTGCAGCGACGCATTGGAAGAAGTGATGCGAAACCGGATCCACGAGATCGCCGAACTCCTCGACGACTGGATCAGGCAGGGCCGCCGGGTCGTGAGAGGCGACCGATAGAGCAATCCCGGAGGCGCCCGGAAACGAGGGGGCGCAGATCTCAGAGCCGGGCCGAGGCGCGATTTGCGAGATACCAGCGGAAGGTGTCGGCGATGCCTTCGCGGAGCCCGATCCGCGCCCGCCAGCCGAGCCCGGTCAGCCGGGACACGTCCAGCACCTTGTGCATCGTCCCGTCCGGCCTCGAGGGATCCGTCAGGATACCGCCCCTGAAACCCGTCACCTCGGCCACCATCCGCGCCAACTCCAGGACGGAGATATCCTCGCCCGTACCGATGTTGACGTGCCCGGGTACGGGCGCGGTGTCCCCCGCATATCTGTCGCGCGGCAGTTCAAGGACGAACAGGCTGGCCTCGGCCATGTCGTCGACGTGGAGGAACTCGCGGCGGGGCGAGCCCGTGCCCCAGATCGTGACCGTCTCCCGTCCCGTTTCCACCGCGTCGTGAAAGCGGCGGATCAACGCGGGCAGAACGTGGGAGTTTTCGGGATGGAAATTGTCGCCGGGCCCGTAGAGGTTGCTCGGCATCACGGCACGGAAATCCGTGCCATGCTGCCGGTTGTAGCTCTCGCACAGCTTGAGGCCGGCGATCTTGGCCACCGCATAGGGCTCATTGGTGGCCTCGAGCGGCCCCGTCAGAAGCGCGTCTTCGCGCAGGGGCTGGGGCGCGTCGCGCGGATAGATGCAACTCGACCCGAGAAACAGCAGCCGCCGGACTCCCGCGGCGAAGGCCTGGTGAATGACGTTGCACTCGATCATCAGGTTTTCGTAGATGAAGTCGGCCGGATGGCTTGCATTGGCATGAATGCCGCCGACCCGCGCGGCCGCCAGGATCACCGCGTCCGGACGTTCGGCGGCCATGAAATCGCGCACCGCGGACTGGTCCATGAGGTCGAGTTCCGCATGGCTGCGCGTGACGAGTTCGAGCGCCTCGCCTTCCGCCTTGCGCGCGGCAAGCCGGCGCAGGATCGCGCTGCCCACCATGCCGCGATGGCCCGCGACGAATATCTTCCGCGGCGCGTTCATGTGTCAGACGACAGCGGCAAGCCGAGACCGTGCTCGCGCAGCAGCGCATGTCGCCGCGCGATCTCCAGGTCGTTCTCGACCATCTCGGCGCACATCTGCCGGGCGGTGATCTCGGGCTGCCAGCCCAGCTTGGCGTGGGCCTTGGACGAATCGCCCAGCAGCGTCTGCGCCTCGGCGGGGCGGAAGTAGCGCGGGTCGATGCGCATGACCACTTGCCCCACGCGCACCGCCGGTGCGCGGTCGGAGATGACGGCGGCGACCCTTGCGGTCTCTTCCGTCCCCGTGCCGGAAAACTCCAGCGTCAGTCCCAGTTCCGCCGCGGTCCAGTCGATGAACTCGCGAACCGAGTGCTGTTCACCCGTGGCGATGACGAAATCGTCCGGCGCCTCCTGCTGCAGCATCAGCCACTGCATCCGCACATAGTCCTTGGCGTGGCCCCAGTCGCGCAGGGCGTCGATGTTGCCCATGTAGAGACATTCCTCCAGGCCGCAGGCGATGTTGGTCATGCCGCGCGTGATCTTGCGGGTGACGAAGGTTTCGCCGCGGCGCGGGCTCTCGTGGTTGAACAGGATGCCGTTGCAGGCATAGAGCCCGTAGGCCTCGCGGTAGTTGATCGTGATCCAGTGGCCGAACAGCTTGGCCACGGCGTAGGGGCTGCGCGGGTGGAACGGAGTGGTCTCGCGTTGCGGCGTTTCCTGCACCTGGCCGAAGAGTTCCGAAGTGGAGGCCTGATAGAACCGGGTCTTCGCCTCCAGGCCGAGGAAGCGGATCCCCTCGAGCAGCCTGAGCGTGCCGATCGCATTGACGTCCGTTGTGTATTCCGGAGCCTCGAAGCTCACTGCGACATGGCTCTGGGCACCGAGATTGTAGACTTCGTCCGGTTCCACCTCGCGCAGGATGCGGATCAGACCGGACGAGTCGGTCAGGTCGCCGTAGTGCAGGTACAACCGTGGGTTCGCCGCGTGCGGGTCCTGGTAGATGTGGTCGATGCGCTGGGTGTTGAACATGGAGGAACGGCGCTTGATCCCGTGTACCTCGTATCCCTTCTCCAGCAGGAGTTCCGCCAGATAACTGCCGTCCTGGCCGGTGATGCCCGTAATGAGGGCTCTCTTCGTCATCGCAATCATTCCAGTCTGGCACGGCCGCCCGGCGAGGAGATCGCGCCCTGCCAAAATCAGTCTTACCGCCGATTCCCGCGTAGCACAGAGCGCCCCGGGTGTCCTGCCGACAAAGGACGAGCGATGGCGGCGCGTCGGAATTTTCCGCCCGCCGGCCGGTCGCCGTAATGTCGCACTGCTGTTTGCAGGCGCCGTCGACGCCAGATTCGGGCTTGCCCCTCGCGCCTGGCAGGGCGAATGCTCGCAGGAATACGGCAAGAGCGTCCCCGATCGGTACGGGGCCAAGGAGTCCGATGATTCTGGTACGGCTGATCGGTGGCCTGGGCAACCAGATGTTCCAGTATGCGGCCGGGCGCGCTCTGGCGGCGCGCCTGGACGCGCCGCTGCTGCTCGACCTGCGTGATTTCCGCCGCTACAGGCTGCGTTACTACGGCCTCGACCGGATGCGGATCGATGCACGGCCGGCGACAGCCTGGGAACTGGCGCGCTGGCCGATCTGGCTGCGCAACCGCCGGTGGTCCGGCGACCGGCTCGGCCTGACGCCGCGCTGGTTTCACGAGGCGGACCTTCGCTATTCGCCGGAATTCGCCGCGGTGACCGGCACGATCGGCCTGGACGGCTATTTCCAGAGCGAACGCTACTTTGCCGGCGTTCGGCAAGCGCTGCTGCAGGAGTTCCGGCCGAGGGCGCCGCTGTCGCGGCATAACGAGCAACTGGCCGAGACGATCCGCACGGCCGCCAGCGTCTGCCTGCATGTACGCCGGGGCGACTACGTCAACGACCCCAGGACGTCGGCAATGCACGGCGTCTGTTCGCCGGCCTACTACCGGCGCGCCACCGCGACGCTCCGCGAGCGCCACGAAGACCTGCGCTACTTCGTCTTCTCCGACGATCCCGCGTGGTGCCGGGAAAACCTGTCGCTGGAAGACGCGGTCTTCGTGGAAAACAACGGCGCCGCGCCCGAATGCGACATCTTCCTCATGGCGCAATGCCGGCACCACATCATCGCCAACAGCTCGTTCAGTTGGTGGGGAGCGTGGCTGGCGGAAGCAGGCGGGACGGTCGTGGCGCCGCAGCCGTGGTTCTCGAACCCGACGTTGCGCGCCGACGACCTGATCCCGCCGGGATGGCTGCGCCTTCCGCGCGACCCGGTCTAGCCGGCCAATGCCTCGCGGCACCGAAGGCAGGACGACCTCTGTGGTAGACCGCGACAACCACAGAGGCGGATCAGGCGACGGACTTGAGGAAGCTCTCGACGCCGTCGGCGAGTGAACCGTTGAGTGCCCGGATGCGGTCGGCGAGCGGGCCGTTGGCGGAGACGCTGCCGACCGTCTTGTTGGCGTCGAACAGCAGCGGCCGCCCGTCGACCATGACGTAGTCGAACTTGCCGTAGTCGAAGTTCATGCGGCTCCGGATTTCGCGGAGTTCGTCGGGGATCTCGGTCGGCGCGCTGTGCAGGACGCCGCCGCTCTTGACGATCGGAGAGGCGGAGACATGCCGGGTGCAGCGCTCCGACGTGCCGCAGAATATGTAGGTGCGTCCGACGAAGCCCCCTTCGGTTTCCTCGGCGACGAACTTCTCGACGATGGCGTCTGGATCGCCCCAGACGCCGTCCGGCACCTCGGCGATGCTGTCGCAGATTCGATACTCGCCGAAGACGCGCAGGCCCGGATGAGGCGGCCGAGACAGCCGCCAGGCGGCGTTGCGGTTCTGCCGCTGTTCAGGCTTGCCGCGAAAGTTCAGGTCCGACTTGATGATCACCTTGCCGCCCCACCCGCTGTCGGACCCGACGATAAGCGTCGAGAAGGAGCGCTTCGAAATGTCTGCAACCTTCGTGTTGATCGCTGCGGGAAAGGCCGCGGCGGCAGCGAGGTATTCTGGCGGCACGACGGAACAATCCACGTGCAGGATCAGGAGATCGCCTGCCGGTACGCGGTCGGGGCGGCCGGTCACCCTGATCCGATGGCCGCGTGCGCCGAGGATCGGCAGCACGTCGCCCATCATGTAGCGCGCGCCGCGGCCGAAGAGCCCGACCCGCCTCCAGAACGAGTCGAAGCGGTGGTGCAGCAGGACGATATGTGCCATCTACATGGCCGGCTTGAGGAATTCGAAGTATGGGACGGGTATAGCCGGCTATGGAGTCCCAATCCATCCCTCACTTCCGCAGGCTCATCCCGCTTTGGCGGAAGATGGGGCTGCCGCTCAGGCCGCGTGAACCGTTGCCGTCGGCGCTTGCGCGGCTCCTGCCCGGGCGTTCGGCGAAGCTGCTGATGCTCGGCGTCACGCCGGACTATGGCGACCTTTCCGACGACTTGACGGCGCTCGACTGGTCGACGGAAATGATCGCCCACATCTGGCCCGGCGATACGCAAAGCCGCCGCGCCGTGCTCGGCGACTGGCGCGACATGCCGTTCGAGAACGAGAGCTTCGACGCCGCGATCGGCGACAACGCCATGACGATGCTGGCCTTTCCCGACGATATCGACGCGACGCTGAAGGAAGTGCGCCGAGTTCTGAAACCCGGCGGGATCGCGGTGTTCCGCTGGTTCCTGGCGCCCGACAGCCCGCCGGAGGACGCGGAACTGAAGGCCCTGGCGCTGTCGCTCAGCGGCAGGGCCTCCGACATCATGCGCTGGCGCTTCGCCATCGACGCGGTACACGAGGCGGGCGAGCCGACGGTCCCGGTCACGGCGGCGTGGCGCAAGTATTCGCGGTTGTTTCCCGACTTCGGCGAACTCGCGCGCGCCAATGGCTGGGATGACGCCGAGATGGCCGAACTCGACATCTATCGCGACTCCGGCGTGCGCTTCACCTTCCCGACCCAGGCGCAGATGGAGGCGGCAGCCGGTCGCCACTTCTCCTCGATCGAATTGGTGCCCAGCGGCGACTATCCACTCGCCGAATTCGCGCCCTTCGTCATCCTGTCTCAGGCCCGGCGCTGACCCTCGGGTAGATGGCACCCCGCGCACCGTCGTCGAGGACGTCATCTTCGCCACCGACTTGTCGAATCCGCTGCCGTGCGACCTGTTTTTCCCGCACGTTTGCCGCAAGCGTCTCGCACGCTCCGGCTCCGCTTCCGAAGTCGGCTCGTTAAGCCATTGTAT
>CALFXR010000216.1 GCA_937958475.1 uncultured Mesorhizobium sp.
CCGCCTCCGCCACCTCCCCCGGCTTCTCGTGCAAAATCCAGTGGCCGGCGTCCTTGACGCGCACCACCGTCAGGTCCGGCGCATAGCGCTCCAGCCCGTCGAGGCACGACGGGCGCAGCGCCTCGTCGGCCTCGCCCCACACCACCAGATGCGGCACGCGCACGGTGACCTTCTCGTCGGGCACGGCGAGCAGCGGCACCTCGGCGGGCACCGGCGCATCAGGTTCCGGCACGACGACGGGCGACGACGAATACCAGTGCAGCATCGCCTCCATGGCGCCGGGCTGCCCCCAGGCGGCGCGGTAGGCGGCGGCGGCCTCGTCGGTCAGCCACGGCGTGGCGGAAAAGCCGCGGAACATGCGCATCGTGCGGGCGAAATCGTCCTCGGCCATGCGCGCCGCCGCGCCCGGCGCGCGCAACTTGTGGAAATACTGGCTAGCGCGGCGCTGCGCCGGGTCGTCGAGGATGGCGCGCTGGAAGGCGACAGGGTGCGGCCCGTTGACGATGACCAAGTGCGACAGGCGCCCGGGATAGGCGAAGGCATAGGCGTAGGCGACGGAAGCGCCCCAGTCGTGGCCGGCGAGCACGAAGGGTTTTTGCGGCGACAGGCGGTCGGCGAGCGCGGCGAGGTCGGCCACCATGTTCCTGACCGCGTAGGCGCCCTCGCCCTTCGGCTTGTCGGAGAGGTTGAAGCCGCGCTGGTCGGGCGCCACCACGTGGAAGCGGTCGGAAAGACGAATCATCACCTCCTTCCACGCCGCCCAGTATTCGGGAAAGCCGTGCAGGCAGATCATCAGCGGCGCTTGCCCGTCGCCGGTCGAGGCGACGTGCAGGCGGATGCCGCCGGCATTAACGAATTCGAGGCGCATTCTTCGCTCCTGTTTCGCCGAAAGCGCTAGGACCAGCCCGTCCCAAGCGTTTGCGCCCCGAAAGGCGCTTTGCTATAGGGGCGCGACCCCTTTTCACCGTCCGCGCCGCGGCCGGGCCGAACCCCAGTAACGAGGCATTTCCCATGGCGAAGATCAAGGTGGAGAACCCAGTCGTCGAGCTCGACGGCGACGAGATGACCCGCATCATCTGGCAGTTCATCAAGGACAAGCTGATCCACCCCTATCTCGACATCGACCTCAAGTACTACGACCTCGGCATCGAGCACCGCGACGCCACCGACGACCAGGTGACCATCGACTCGGCGAACGCCATCGCCAAATACGGCGTCGGCGTCAAATGCGCCACCATCACCCCCGACGAGGCGCGCGTCGAGGAATTCGGCCTCAAGAAGATGTGGAAGTCGCCCAACGGCACCATCCGCAACATCCTCGGCGGCACCATCTTCCGCGAGCCGATCATCATGAAGAACGTGCCCCGCCTGGTGCCCGGCTGGACCAAGCCGATCATCGTCGGCCGCCACGCCTTCGGCGACCAGTACCGCGCCACCGACTTCCGCTTCCCTGGCAAGGGCAAGCTGACCATCAAGTTCGTCGGCGAAGACGGCGCCACGATCGAGCATGACGTCTTCGACGCGCCGTCGGCCGGCGTCGCCATGGCCATGTACAACCTCGACGATTCGATCCGCGACTTCGCCTACGCCTCGCTGAACTATGCGCTCGACCGCGGCGTGCCCTGCTACCTGTCGACCAAGAACACCATCCTGAAGGCCTATGACGGGCGCTTCAAGGACATCTTCCAGGAAGTCTACGACAAGGACTTCGCCCAGAAGTACAAGGAAAAGAAGCTCTGGTACGAGCACCGCCTGATCGACGACATGGTCGCCTCGGCGCTGAAATGGTCCGGCGGCTACGTCTGGGCGTGCAAGAACTACGACGGCGACGTCCAGTCCGACATCGTCGCCCAGGGCTTCGGCTCGCTCGGCCTGATGACGTCGGTGCTGGTCACCCCGGACGGCAAGACGGTGGAGGCCGAGGCCGCGCACGGCACGGTGACGCGCCACTACCGCCAGCACCAGAAGGGCGAGGAGACGTCGACCAACTCGATCGCCTCGATCTTCGCCTGGACGCGCGGGCTCGCCCACCGCGCCAAGCTCGACGACAATGCCGAGCTCGCCCGCTTCGCCGACACGCTGGAGAAGGTTTGCGTGCAGACGGTGGAGACCGGCTTCATGACCAAGGACCTGGCGCTCCTGATCGGCGCTGACCAGCCCTGGCTGTCGACCGCCGGCTTCCTCGACAAGATCGACGAGAACCTGCAGAAGGCGATGGGCTGACGGGCGGCCCCTTGTCCCGGCCGGATCGCGGCCTCCATTCGATGTCCGGTCGCCGTGCGAAACGTCCCCAGGACTGGAGCCGCGACCGGAGCCGAGACAGGAACCGAGACCCGTGGCCGGACGCCTTAGCCGCCGCACCCTCCTGAAGATCGCGTTCGGCCTGGCGCTGGCGGCGGCCGTCATCCTCGCGGCGCGCGCCGCGCTCCGCTTCGCCTACTGGCGCAGCCACCGCGACGAGAAGGTCGCCGGCTGGATGCCGCTCGGCTACGTCGCCCGCTCGCACGGGGTCGATGTCGACGCGCTGCGCCGCGCGCTCGGGCTCCCCGAAACCATCGCCGACCGGCGGCCGATCGAGGAGATCGCGCGCGAGCGCGGCGTCGCCACCGCCGCCTTCGTCGCCGAGGTGGAGCGGGCGCTCGCCGCGGTGAAGGCGGAACGCGGCGCGGCCGGCCAATGACCGACGCGGCGCTGTCGCTGCTCAGCGCCTATGGCGGGCCGGCGCTGTTCGTCGTGCTCCTCCTCGGCGCCGTCGGCCTGCCGCTGCCTTCGACCGTCCTGCTGCTCGCTACCGGCGTGGTCGCCGCCGAAGGCGACGTCGACCGCTGGGCGATGGCGGCGTGGGGCACCTGCGGCGCCGTCGCCGGCGACCAGCTCGGCTATGCGCTCGGACGCCTGGCCGGAACGGGGATCGAGGAACGCCTCGGCCGCCACCCTTCGCTGGCCCGCAATTTCGGCCGCGCCCGGCGGATCACCGTACGGTGGGGCGGCACCGGCGTCTTCTTCACCCGCTGGCTGCTCAGCCCGGTCGGACCCGCCGTGAACGTCGTGGCCGGTGTAGCCGCCTATCCGTGGACCCGCTTCGCCCCGCTCAGCCTCGCCGGCGAAGCGTTGTGGGTCGTGCTGTTCATGACACTCGGCGCCGCCGCCGGTCGCGGCGTCGAGGAACTCGCCGCGATCGCCGGCAACCTCAGCTGGTTCCTGATCGCGCTGCTCGCCGCCGCCGTGCTCGGCTGGCAGCTGTTGCGGGCGAGATGACCGCGGCGAGGCCGTAAGGCCGCTATACGCCGCCGCGTGCCTTCGCCGACGGCTCGGACGCTGGACCGCCGGACGATGGCCCGCCTGTCGTTGGACCGCCTGTCGTTGGATTTTTTTCCAACGCCCCGGATGCGCGCGCAACCGCCGTTCCGGGGCGCCCCGCCCGGTTGCTTTTTCCGCGCAATATCAATGCGTTGGCGAGATCCAGCCGAAGCGCTGGCCGCCGCACGTGCGCCTCGGCGTCTCCAACCACTGCCGCGGCCCGGTCGGGCACGGTCGCGGTACAACCAATCGTCAACAGGGACAGCCACTTGCTGCGGCTTCTTCCCGTCCGACATGAATAAAATCGCGGATTACGATCCAACCACAGATTCGGCCATGTTACGTCGACAATTTTTGGTTGCAGCATCCCTTGTAACTTTCGAAAAGTTGGTGCTAATTTAGCTCGTTCTGAATATAACGACATCCGAGGGGAAACAGAATGGAACGCAGTTTCTTCGCAGTTCTCCCGATCGCCGCTTCACTGTCGGCCATCGTCACTTTCGCATCGGTTTCGCCGACCGCGGCGCAATCCGAACCCTTCATCGGCCAGCTGATGGTCACCGGCGCTACCTTCTGCCCGCGCGGCTGGGCCCAGGCCGACGGCCAGATCATCTCGATCGCGCAGAACACGGCGCTGTTCTCGCTTCTCGGCACCACCTATGGCGGCAACGGGCAGACCACCTTCGCCCTGCCCGACCTGCGCGGCCGCTCGGCCATCCACCAGGGCACCGGGCCCGGCCTGTCCAACTATGTCGAGGGCCAGGTCGGCGGACGCGAGAGCTTCACCCTGACCATCGACCAGATGCCGGCGCACACGCATGGCGTGCAGGCGACCAACGCTACCGCCGACAAGGGCGGCCCCGACGGCCGCTATCTCGGCGGCGGCGTCGGCGACGACGACACCTATCACGACGGCCCCCCCAACCGCGTCATGGCGCCCGACATGATCCAGATTACCGGTGGAAATCAACCGGTTAGCCAGCGCGGACCCTACCTCACCCTGATGTGGTGCATCGCGATGGAAGGCGTCTTCCCGTCGCGCAACTGAGCGCCGCGTATCCGACCGAAGCGGCGGCCGCGCCCGATGCGCGACCGCGGCCGCCTGTTCCGGTTGCCGGCCCCGTCGAGAGATCGGCGCATTGGCGCCTGTCGAGAAGTCGGCGCCGGCCTTTGCCTCGCTGGCCGCCGCCTTTGCCTAGCCGTCGGCGGCCGTGTCGCGGACGCCGCCGTGGCCGGCCGCCACCCTTATCCCGTCACCGGGCCGGCGCGGACCTCAGCCCCGGCTCAGTTCCTCCACAAGTTCGCGATAGCCCGACCAGCGCAGGTCGGGCGTGGCGATCCGCTCGACGAGACCCGGATCGAGCTGCCGCCACAGGCCGCGGGAGTTCGCCGTCGCCTCGTATTTGCGCAGGCCGACATGCCGCGAGCCGGCAAAGCGCTGCAGCGTGGCCAGCCACGCGGTGCGGGCGCCGTCGGCGAAGGGCTGGCGGTTGATGCGCAGGACAGCCTCGAGGAGCCAGTCGGCGATGCTGGCGTTGACGATCTCCGGACCGGCCGTTCTGGCGGGCGTGTAGCCGCACAGGTCGAAGAAGCGCTCCAGCCAGTCGGACTCGTACGCCTCGGCAACGATGTTGCCGGCGCCGTAGGCCGCGGCGCAGTCGTGAACGAGATTGGGGATGTTCATCAGCCGGCGAACGCGCGGCAACTCGCGGAACGCGGGGAGATCGAGCCCCGTGCCATAATAGTATGCGGCATTGCGCGAATTGATGGCGCACTGCTTGTGATACGACCGCACCCAGTCTTCGACGTCGCGGTGCACCAGGAATACCGTCAGCTCGAACTCGGCGAAGAGGTTGCGGATCTTCGCCAGGCTCGCCGGACGGAAGTCGTAGAGATGGTTGCTCAACCCCTCGCTGGTGAGGATCGTGCGGTCCTCGTCGCCCTCTGCGACCGCCCGGGCGGTGCGCGACAGATCCCCCGCCATCAGGTCCCCGACGATGAACTGGTGCTTCGGCATCTCCGTGTCGGCGCTGGGGGTCGGGTAGCGGATGCCCTGGCGCAGGAGTTCCCCGGAATTCGCATGGCACCACCGCTGCAGCGCGCTCGTCCCGGTCTTGGGCAACCCGACATGGAGCAGAAGACGCCGGCGCCGCCGCGGCGTCGCCGGCCTGGCAAGGCTGTCGTTGACGAAGGCGATCGTCCTGTCGACCAAGGGCTGGCCGACCGGCCTGAGCATGCCGCGGTCGTCGACGTGGCGGTGGTAGTGCAGCATGATCGGCGCGCCGTCGCCTGCGTCGGACGCCGGCAGGTGGGTCGGGAAGTTCATCGCCTTCGGCAGAAGCTCGGGCTCGATGCGAAGCTCCAGGCAGGTCAGCGCGAACGCGATCTGGTCGATATGGAACGTGTGCCGGCCGAGGAGATCCGCGTGGTTCTCGAGCCACTGCGCCCAACGGCGCCATGGCGCATCGAGTTCGGCGAGACGGGAGCCCGGCAGCACGTAGAGACCGCCGTTCCTGTTCTCGAAAATCGTCGATGCCGCAGCCGAACCGACGGCGATGTCGGGACGTTGCCGCGCCAGCCCGGCGCGAAGAAGCAGGATTTCCCAGGTTCCGATCGGCGGGTTCGGCCGGTCCACGACCGCGGCGGCAAGCATGCCCCTGGCGAGATACGGACGCGGATCGGCGACGAACAGCGTGTCGCAGTCGCAGAGCACCGCGAGATCGGCGCCGACGAGGAATTCGGACCGCAGCTGCGCCAGCTTGTTGAGATGCGGTCGCTGCGGCGAAACCGCCTCGATCGCCGCCGTCCTGACGCCGAGCGGCGCGAAGCTTGTGGAACAGTCTGCGCCGAGGCCCGTCATGTAGTGAACGACAAGATCATCGGGCGACACCCGCGCGATCTCGATCAGGCTTCTCGCCCATTTCTTCGCTTGCGCAAGAAAAATTGGCCCGACATCGACCACGCACGAAAATCGTATGACGGGTTTCGTCACGTCTTTACGGCTCTACAGGTCGCCTGATGTCATACAATCTATATAGTTTATCAGCTTCGACTCTTCATATACGAAGCATCCAATAAAGAGGTAGCGAATGAAGACATTCAGGTCAATATACCAATAATCAAGCAACAGATATTGTTGGT
The DNA here is from genome assembly GCA_937958475.1 of uncultured Mesorhizobium sp. GTDB lineage: Bacteria > Pseudomonadota > Alphaproteobacteria > Rhizobiales > Rhizobiaceae > DUSC01. Next base: position 6,442 of record CALFXR010000216.1, read on the forward strand.
CGTCGGAGCCTTGAAAATCAGACCGGCGGGCGCGAACGACGTGCCTTTTCGAACTGAGGCGATCGCCGCATAAGTATGTCCATGCCGCATGGGCTCGCCGGGGCGGAGCATCCGTTTCGTGCCGCCCGCCGGTCCGGGCGTGGACGCGACGGCTGTGAGCGCGACGGCCGCGGCCGCACCGCCGGCCTTTCGCCGCGACCTGCGAAGGCCCCTTGGGCGATGGCCTCTTGCGCGACGGCCGCCGCGGTGCAGAATTCCGCCGTCGACCTCGATGGCGACGAAACCCTGCAGATCGCCGAGGCGACCGTCATGAACAAGCTGCGCCCGTCGCTCTATGGAGCGGACTACAGCGTCTACGTGCGCATCGCCCGCATGACGCTGATCGAGAAGGGCGTCGACCACGAACTCGTGCCGGTCGACGTCTTCGCCGCGGGCGGCCCGCCGCAATGGTATCGCGAGCGCCACCCGTTCGGCCGGATCCCGGCCTTCGAGCACGGCGCGCTCCGGCTGTACGAAACCGCCGCGATCGCCCGCTATGTCGACGAGGCGTTCGACGGGCCGCCCCTCCAGCCGGACGATGCCGGCGGCCGCGCGACCATGAGCCAGACCGTCGGCCTGCTCGACGCCTATGCCTACCGCGCGCTGGTCTGGGACGTCTATGTCGAGCGGGTCTCGAAACCGAAGCGCGGCGCGGTCGCCGACGAGGCGAGGATCGCCGCCGCCCTGCCGGTCGCCGAAACCTGCCTGGCCGAACTGGAGCGCCTGCGCGGCGACGGCCCGTGGCTCGCCGGCAACCGGCTGAGCCTCGCCGACCTTCATGCTGCGCCGATGTTCTCCTATTTCCTTGAGGCGGAGGAAGGCCGCGCGCTGCTCGCCGCGCATGCCGGCCTCGGCGCCTGGTGGAAGGCGGTTTCGGCCCTCCCGAGCTTCGTGGCCACGCGGCCGGCCGGCTAGCGGCGCGTGTGGCCCGCCGGCGCGAGACAGGACGCTGCGTTCAGGCCGGGTCCCAGCGCGGCGAGAAATCGAAGTCGCACAGGCGCCGGCCGGCGCCGCGCAGCGCCGAGATCGCCGCCGTTTCGGACGCGTCCAGCGAGAAGCCGGCCACGTCGAGGTTTTCCGCCAGCCGCTCCTTCTTCGTCGTGCGCGGGATCGCCACGACGCCCTGCTGCTCGATGTGCCAGCGCAGCACGACCTGCGCCGGCGTCCGGCCGTGGCGCGACGCGGCGTCGGCGATCGCCGGCTCGGCGAGGAGGCGGTCGCCGCGGAAGATCGGGCAGTACGATACCATCGCCATGCCGGCGGCGCGGCAGGCGTCGAGCATCTTCCGCTGGTCGAGATATGGGTGGTACTCGACCTGGTTGGCGACCAGCGGCGCTTCCGACGCCGCGACGGCCCGCGACAGCAGGCCGAGTGTGAAATTGGACACGCCGATGTGGCGCGCGAGCCCGCGCGCCCTGACCCGGTTCAGCGCCGCGATCGATGCCTCCAGCGGGATCTTCTCGTTCGGCCAGTGGATCAGGAGCAGGTCGACATGGTCGACGCCGAGCCGCTTCAGGCTGGCTTCTGCCGAGCGTTCGAGGTCGGCGGGCGCCAGGTCCGTCCACCACACCTTCGTCGTCAGGAAGATATCGTCGCGGGCGACGCCCGAGGCGCGCAGGCCGGCGCCGACCGCGGCCTCGTTGTCATAGGCCGCGGCCGTGTCGACGTGGCGGTAGCCGATCGCGAGCGCGTGCGCGACGAGGTCGGTGCAGGCGCTGCCCTTCAGCGTCCAGGTGCCCATGCCGATCGCAGGGATGGCGGCTCCGTGAGCGGTCACGCTGTGCATTGCAGATCGTCCTTCCGGCGTCATTCCGCCGGCTTGGTCGTCACGGTGCCGCCGGCGCCGTCGGGGCGGATCTGTGGCTCGGTGATGCGCCGGGCCAGGCCCAGCACCCCGAAAAGCCGGATGGTCCAGTAGGTGATGTCGATCTCCCACGGCCGATGTCCGTGGCGCGCCGAACGCGGGTCGGCGTGATGGTTGTTGTGCCAGCCCTCGCCCATCGCGGTCAGGCCGAGCACGATGTTGTTGCGGCTGTGCTCGTCGGTCTCGTAGTTGCGATAGCCCCACATGTGGCTGACCGAATTGACCGCCCAGGTGTTGTGCCAGTTGAAGACGGTGCGCACGAAGACGCCCCAGACAACGAGGCCGAGCCCGAACTGCAGCGCTTCGCCCCCCGTGCCGCCGGAGATGAGCGTCCAGCCCGCACCTGCGGCGAAGAAGACGAACCAGTGGGCGACGATGATGCCGAGATAGACCCGCTGGTTCTCAAGGCTGCGCAGGAACGGGTCGCGCAGCACGTCCTTGGCGTAGCGCGCATAGATCTCGTAGCGCGACATGTCGGGTGAGTGGACCAGGATCCAGCCGACATGCGCCCACAGGAAGCTGCGCAGCGGCGTATGCGGGTCGGGCTCGTCGTCGGCGAACTCGTGGTGGCGCCGATGCACCGCGACCCAGTGCGCCGGCGTGTCCTGGAAGGAGCAGATCGCCATGACCGCCATCCACTTCTCGAACCATTTCGGCGCCTGGAAGCCCTTGTGGGTCAGGTAGCGGTGGTAGAAGACATTGATGCCGATGGTGCCGAAGACGAAGGTACCGGCGACCGCGACGATCACCGCCGTCCAGCTGAAGAAATAGGGGAAGAACGCCAGCGCGGCGACGAGGTGGTAGAACGAGATGCCGACGATGTTGACCCAGTGCAACCGGAGGGCCGGCCGCGCCTCGGTCCCGTCGGCGGTGGTCATGCTGTTCATCGAGGCTCCTGCCGATCCCGGTTCCCCGGCGATTGCGTCGCAGCCATTGTTTCCGCGCGCCGGGCGGGTGTCAATCGCGGCGGCGCTCCGCAACGGCTTTGCCGCACGGCCGTTTCCACGACCGGCGAAACAGACTATTCCTCCGCCGACCCGCCCTCGCGCCGGATGATGACGGACAGAGCATGCAGCAGCCCCCTTCCCGACGCATCGAAGCGATCGATCTGGCCCGCGGCGCCGCCCTGGTCGCCATGGCGATCTACCACTTCGCCTGGGACCTGGAGTTCTTCGGCTATGCCGAGGCCGGCCTCACTGCCCATGGCGGATGGAAGATCTTCGCCCGCTCGATTGCGTCGAGCTTCCTCTTTCTCGCCGGCGTCAGCCTGTTCCTCGCCCATGGCGAAGCCTTCCGCCGCGACGCCTTCCTGAAGCGCTTCGTCCAGGTCGCCGGCGCCGCCGCGGCGATCTCGGCGGTCACCTTCGTCGCCGTGCCCAACGGCTTCATCTTCTTCGGCATCCTGCACCAGATCGCGCTCGCCAGCCTGCTCGGCCTCGCCTTCCTGCGCCTGCCCTGGCCGGCGACGCTGGCGGTCGCCGCCGTCGTGGTCGCCGCACCGCACTATTTGCGCGCGCCCTTCTTCGACCACCCGGCGTGGTGGTGGGTGGGGCTATCGAGCGTCAACCCGCGCTCCAACGACTACGTGCCGCTGTTTCCCTGGTTCGGCGCCGTGCTCGCCGGCATCGCCGCCGCCCGGCTGGCGCGCGGCGCCGGGCTGCTGGACCGCCTCGCCCGGCTGCCGGCCGGCGCCTGGTCGCGGCCGCTGAGGTTTGCTGGGCGCCACAGCCTCGCCGTCTACCTGATCCACCAGCCGGTGCTGATCGCCTGCGTCTGGACCTTCGCGCAATTCTTCCCGGCGCCGGTCGAGACGCGCGAGGTGCGCTTCATGAGCAGTTGCGAGCGCCAGTGCGCGGAAATCCGAGACGGCGCGTTCTGCGCGCGCTACTGTGCCTGCATGCTCGACGCCATCGAGGGCGCCGGACTGGCCGACGCGGTCTTCGCCGGCCAGGCGACTGCCGAGCTGCAGACGCGCCTGGAGGATCTCGCCGGCATGTGCACGTTCGACACGGATCGGGGCGCGCCGGTTCCCGCCCCGCCGGCGCAAGGAGGAAGCGGATGAACGACATCGAACGCCGGCCGAACCGCCTGCCCTGGCCGCCGATGCTCTACGTCTCGGCGATCGCGCTGGCGGTCCTCGCCAACCTCGCCTACACGCTTCCCTGGTTGACGCCGCCGCTGTCGGAGATGCTGTTCGCCGTCGGCTGGCTGCTGGTCGCGGCCGTCGTCGCCATCGACGTCTCGGCCATGCGCACGCTGATGCGCGCGCGCACCACCATCCTGCCGCATCGCGGCGCCGACCACCTGGTCACCGGCGGGCCTTTCTCCTTCAGCCGCAATCCGATCTATCTCGCCAACACGCTGCTGATGATCGGCGTCGGCCTGATCTCCGGCATCGCCTGGTTCATCCTGTTCGCTGTCGCCGCGGCCTTCGTCACGCAGAAACTCGCCATCGAGCGCGAGGAGCGGCACCTCGAGCAGCGCTTCGGCAAGCGCTACCGCGACTACCGCAAGAAGGTGCGCCGCTGGATCTGACGCCGGCTCAGCCGACGGTCCCGGCCAGCCGGCGGCCGACGGAAAACAGCAGCGGGATCGACAGGGCGAGCGCGGCCGCGACGGCCGGCCCGGCCAAGGCGAAGGCCGGCCAGGAGACCCAGCCCCCGGCGAAGGCGGTCGAGAGCAGCGCGAGACTCGCCGGCAGAACGAGTACCAGCGCCGTCGCGGTCCCGGGCATGTAGCGGCGCATCAGGATGGTCGCCGCGACATGCGGCACGAAGACGTTCGCCAGCATGGCGAGCGCATAGCCGGCGAGCAGATAGGCGCCGACGCTTCCCGGCCCCTGCCGGACCGCGAGCACGGCGACCGCCGGCGCGGCGATTGCGAGCACGGTCACGGCGAAACGGAACTCAAGGACGCCGACGGGCCGATGCCACAACCCGGCGCGCCGCGACCAGGCCGGCAGCCAGAGCGCCTCCTCCAGATCGTGCAGCGCGACGGCGATCACGAAGGCCGCGGCCAGCCACTCCATGGCCGGCGCGTCAGGTGGTGACGCCGAGCTCGACGAGGCGCTCGACGCACGATTCCTCGGCCTGGTCGAGCTCGGCCAGCGTCTCCTCGAGGTCGCGCCGCTTCTGGCGCAGATCCTCGCGCTTCTCCTCGATACGCTTGATCATCAGCTTCAGCTGGCCCACCTCGCCCGGCGGCTCGCGGTACATCTGGATGATCTCGCGGATCTCGTTGATCGAGAAGCCGAGGCGCTTGCCGCGCAGGATCTGCTTGATCAGATGACGGTCGGCGGGGCGAAACAGCCGGGTTCGTCCGCGGCGCATGGGCAGGATCAGCCCCTCGTCCTCGTAGAAGCGCAGCGTGCGCGTCGAGATGTCGAACTCGCGCGTCAGTTCGGTGATCGTGTAGTATTCCCGCATCGCCCGCATCGCTTCCCTATGTCGGAAAACTGTCGCATGGCATTTACGTAAAAGTCAAATCGCGGCCGCCGCCCGGCGGCAAACCACCGGGATCGCGATTTCCCCGGACGCCGGGCTCCGCCCCGCCCCTCGCCCAGTTCCCGGGCCCTGCCAGCTGCGCCCGACTTGATCCAGGTCAAGTCCCGCCGCGGCATCTTGCCCGCATTATCGGCGCACCGAAGAGGGAGGAACGCGATGAAGATGCTCGACCTGCTCGTCGCCCGCTGGCGGGACTATCAGGCCAATGTCGCCGGGCTGCGCGAGATCGAGGCGTGCGGCCCCGAGATGGTGGCGCAGATGGCCGCCGAGCTGGGCATGACCCGGTCGGAGCTCGAGGAAGTGGTCTCGCACGGCGCAGGCGCCGACAGGCTGATGGCGCGGATGATCTCGGCCTACGGGCTGAATGCCGGCGAGATGGAGCGCCAGGACCCGGCGATGGTCCGCGACATGTCGGTCCTGTGCTCGCTCTGCGAGACGAAGGGGCGTTGCGCGCACGAACTCGACGCCGGCACCGCCGCCGAGAATGCGCACGCATTCTGCCCGAACGCCCCGACCTTCGAGCTTCTCCTCGCGGAAAACGCGAAGCACTGAGCGTCGGCGTCAGCGGACCGCGAACCACCAGGCCGCGAGGCCTAGGAAGGCGAAGAAGCCGACCACGTCGGTGACGGTGGTGACGAACACCGCCGAGGCGACCGCCGGATCGATGCCGAACCGGTCGAGGAGAAGCGGGATCAGGATTCCCGCAACCGCGGCGACGAACATGTTGATGATCATCGCCGCCGCGATGATGGCGCCGATGTCGGGATCCTGGAACCACAGGCCGGCGACGAGGCCGATCAGCACGGCGAAGATGATGCCGTTGATGAAGCCGACGCCCATCTCGCGGCGGATGATGCGCCAGGCGTTGTAGATGTCGAGATCCTTGGTGGCGAGCGCGCGCACCGTGACCGTCATGGTCTGCGAGCCGGCATTGCCGCCCATGCCGGCGACGATCGGCATCAGGATGGCGAGCGCCACGATCCTCTCGATTGTCTGGTCGAACAGCCCGATCACCGAGGCGGCGAGGAAGGCGGTCACCAGGTTGACCAGCAGCCACGGCACGCGCGACCGGGAGGTCGCCAGGATACTGTCGGAAAGCTCTTCGTCGCCGACGCCGCCCATGCGCAGCAGGTCTTCCTCGGCTTCCTGCTGGATGACGTCGACGACGTCGTCGATGGTCAGCACGCCGACAAGCCGCTCGTTCTCGTCGACGACGGCGGCGGAGAGAAGGTCGTACTGCTCGAACTCGCGCGCCGCCTCTTCCTGGTCCATGGTCGCGGGAATGGCGTGACGCGTCTCGTGCATCACGTCCTCGATCTTGATCGTCCGCTTGGTGCGCAGGATCTGGTCGAGGTCGACGGCGCCGAGCAGGCGGAAGGTCGGATCGATGACGAAGACCTGGCTGAAGCGGTCGGGCAGGTTCTTGTCCTCGCGCATGTAGTCGATCGTCTGCCCGACGGTCCAGAACGGCGGCACGGCGACGAACTCCGTCTGCATGCGGCGGCCGGCGGTCTCTTCCGGGTAGTCGAGCGACCGGCGCAGCCGGATGCGCTCGGTGAACGGCAGTTTTGCGAGGATCTCCTCCTGGTCCTCCGCGTCGAGGTCCTCGAGGATGTAGACCGCGTCGTCGGAATCGAGTTCCTGGACGGCCTCGGCGATCTGGTCGTTGGGCAGTTGGTCGACGATGTCGGCGCGGATCGCGTCGTCGACCTCCGTCAGCGACGAGAAGTCGAAATCCCTGCCGAGCAGGTCGACCAGTGCGTGCCGCTGTTCGGCGAGCAGGGCCTCGAGCAGGTCGCCCAGTTCCGACTGGTGCAGGTCGGCCACGTCGTGGCGCAGCGTGATGGTGTCGCGATCGGCGATGGCGGCGCCGATATGGGCGAGGAAATCCTGCCGGACGGCGCCGTCCTCGCTGTAGATGTCGACGCGCGGCGTTTCGGCGGCGTTGCTTTCGGTCGGGCGGTCCTGCGGGTTTTCCAAGGGCGCTCCCGTCACGGTTCGGGGTTTCGCTATCGTCTAACTTCTGGCGCGCCGCAGCGCTACGCAAAAAACCGACGCACGGCCGCGCCGGGCGGCCGGCGTACAGGTTTCGGTGGAGAACATCGGCCGGACGAGCCGCACCGAGGAACGGCAAAAGGCCGGGTGGGAACGAAAGCGCGCTTCGGTAGAGAAGCTCATTTCACAGCTGAGGAATCAGCAGCCTATCGGGCCGGAGTATCGTGATTGTGCGTGCGTCGCCAAGGCGCTCACCTTGCTGGTTCGGCTGGCAACCGCCTGATTCCAGTAGACAGGTTCGCTGGCGTGATCTCAACCAATTCGCGCGCGACGATCTGGCTTATGTTGAGAGCATTTTCTACGCGGTATTCAAGATTTAGATGTTCATTGCGTTGGAGGAGGATCGTGCCCCCGAGCGTGGTGTAGCTGGGCGGGAGCGAAGCCGCTCGCGAGT
>CALFXR010000217.1 GCA_937958475.1 uncultured Mesorhizobium sp.
GGAGACTCGATTTACCGGCGTTGGGTCGCCCGATGATGGCAACCCTGAAGCCGTCACGTATGATCTCTGCCTGCCTTTGTGAGGCCAGGTGTTTCTCTAGTTCAGAATGAACTTCAGCGATGTCCTGGCGGACTCGTTCCGCAACCGAATCGGGCACGTCGCCTTCGTCGCCGAAGTCGAGGTCCGCCGTAATTGCTGCCTGGATTCGCAGGATCTGGGACCGCCACCTCTCGTAACGCCGACTCACGTGGCCTTCGGCGGCATAGACCGCCATTCGTCGCTGTGCTTCGGTCTCCGCCTCAATCAGGTCGGCGAGGGCCTCTGCTTGCACGAGATCCAGCTTGCCGTTGAGGAACGCTCTCCGTGTAAACTCACCCGCTTCGGCCAGGCGCGTACCCTCGATCTCCGAAATCGCGCGCAGCAACGCGTCGACGATCGCCCGTCCGCCGTGAACGTGAAATTCACCGCAATCTTCCCCCGAGAAACTGCGCGGCGCTTCAAAATAGGCAACCAAGGCCGTGTCGAGGACCGTGCCGTCGGAGGCGCGCAAACGCTTCACCGAAATTCTCCCGGGCGCCGGCACCGAACCGGCGATCGTTTCGATAACGAATCGGACGGATGGCCCCGAAAGCCGAACCACCGCCACGCCCGATGGCAACCGGCCGCTCGATAAGGCGTATATCGTATCGGCGATTTGCATTTGACCCTCATCGAAAGGACCTTAGGTTACGGGAAGGAGGCCGAATATGCCGCTACCCGCCGCGAACCTGCTCTCGTCGGAGACGAGCCCCTACTTGTTGCAGCACAGCGACAACCCCGTTCATTGGCGCCCTTGGGGAAACGATGCCCTTGCCGAAGCACACGAGACCGGGCGCCCAATCCTCGTCTCCGTCGGCTACGCCGCGTGCCACTGGTGCCATGTCATGGCACATGAGTGCTTCGAAGATGCCGTTGTCGCCGCGGTAATGAACCGCCTTTTCGTCAACATCAAGATCGATCGCGAGGAACGGCCCGATCTCGATCAGATCTTCATGGCTGCCCTCACCGCGACCGGCGAGCAGGGCGGGTGGCCGCTGACGATGTTCCTGACACCGGACGGGAAGCCCTTCTGGGGCGGCACCTATTTCCCGCGAGAGGCCCGCTACGGCCGGCCCGGCTTCGTCGAGGTTCTCGAGTCGGTTAGCGACGCCTGGAGAACGAAGGCCGGCAAATTGTCGGAAACGGCAGCTGTCCTCTCAGGCCATGTCCAGTCGCAGCTTGCGGTTGCCGCAACGCCCCGCCCGATCGAACTCGACGCCGTCCATGACTACGCGGAGCGAATCGGCCGCATCGTCGATATGGACAAGGGTGGTATCCGCGGCGCACCCAAGTTTCCCAACGCGCCCATGATGAATGTCCTGCGGCTCGACTGGCTCTCGACGGGAGCGACCGGACAGCGCGCGGCCGCATTGCATAGCGTCGGGGAAATGCTGAAGGGAGGCATCTACGACCATATCGGTGGTGGGCTCAGCCGCTATTCAACGGATGCAGATTGGCTCGTGCCGCACTTCGAGAAGATGCTCTACGACAACGCCCAGCTCATCGACCTCGCCGGCTGGGCCTACGGCGAAACAGGGAATGAATTGTTCCGAGTCCGAATCGAAGAGACGATCGAATGGCTGCTGCGCGAAATGCGTGCGGCTGGTGGTGCATTTGCCTCGAGCCTCGACGCCGACAGCGAGGGTGAGGAAGGGCGCTTCTATACCTGGAATCGTTCTGACATCGAATCGATTCTCGGCTCCGACACTGCGCTCTTCCTCTCCATATATCGCCTAAATACGCCAGCGGAGTGGCACGGCGCCCCTATCATCTCCCTTGCATCGGGCACCCCGGTCGACGCTCGCGTCTTCGATGAACCATTTCGCCAATTCCGCGCCGCGCTGCTCGCCGCTCGGGACCACCGGATTCGCCCTCAACGAGACGGCAAGATCCTCGTCGACTGGAATGGCCTCGCCATTGCGGCGATCGCACGCGCCGCTAGGCAGTTTTCCCGCCGCGACTGGCTCCACGCAGCAGTCGCAGCCTACCGTTTCGTCGACGAATCGACCGACGAGGCGGGTCGCCTGCCACACTCGATCAACGCCGGCCGCAAGCTCTTTCCGGCGTTGTCTTCAGACTATGCTGCGATGGTTTCAGCCTCGGTGGCACTCTATGAAGCCACCCGCGATCGATCGTATCTTTCCGGCGCCCGCCGTTTTGCCGACCATCTCGACAAATGGCATGGCGACGGAGCCGGCGGCCATTACCTCACCGCCTCGGACAGCACAGACGTCCCAATGCGAATCCGCGGCGATGTCGATGACGCGGTTCCTTCCGCGACCTCGCAGATCGTCACCGCGCTGACTCGGCTATCCATGTGTATAGGTGACGAACTCGGCGATCGGGCGTATCGCGCGGCCGAAGCCGCAGCTGGCCGGATCGCCAGCCAGCAATATGGCCAGGCCGGCATCCTTGCGGCGATGGCCATACTGGTCGGTTCGGCCAAGCTCATCACCGTCGACCGGCCCGGCGACACGACATTCTCCCGTGTCGCCGACGCCTATCCAGATCCGAGGCGGGTCGACATCGCCGTTGAGATAGATTCGACCGATAGCGCCGTCGAACTTCCCGGCGGCATCCTTCCCGACCTGTCACGCCCGGGTGCATGGCTTTGCACCGCCCAGCTCTGCAAGCCGTTCATCGCCGATTCCGGCGACCTGGAGCTGCAGCCCCGCGGCCGTTCAGCCTGAGCGGCCGCGCAGCACGGTCAGGTATTCATCGAATCGAAGAAGTCGCTGTTGGTCTTTGTCTGCTTGAGCTTGTCGATGAGAAATTCGATCGCGTCCGTCGTTCCCATCGGCGCCAGGATGCGGCGGAGGACGAAGACTTTCTGGAGGTCGCCGCGCGGCACCAGCAAGTCTTCCTTGCGCGTGCCCGACTTGAGGATGTCCATCGCCGGGAAGATCCGCTTGTCGGCAACCTTACGGTCGAGCACGATTTCCGAATTGCCCGTACCCTTGAACTCTTCGAAGATGACCTCGTCCATGCGGCTGCCGGTGTCGATCAGCGCCGTCGCAATGATCGTCAAAGAGCCGCCCTCCTCGATGTTGCGCGCCGCGCCGAAGAACCGCTTCGGCCGCTGCAGGGCATTCGCATCGACGCCGCCGGTCAGCACCTTTCCCGACGACGGTACGACGGTGTTGTAGGCGCGACCAAGGCGCGTGATCGAATCGAGAAGGATAACCACGTCGCGCCCGTGCTCGACCAGCCGCTTCGCCTTCTCGATGACCATCTCCGCCACCTGCACGTGGCGTACCGCCGGTTCATCGAAGGTCGACGACACGACCTCGCCCTTCACCGACCGCTGCATATCGGTGACTTCTTCGGGACGCTCGTCGATCAGCAGCACGATCAGGTAGCACTCAGGGTGGTTCGACGTGACCGAGTGAGCGATGTTCTGCAAGAGCACCGTCTTGCCTGTCCGCGGCTGTGCCACGATCAGCGCGCGCTGACCCTTACCGAGCGGTGCCACGAGATCGATCACGCGGGGCGAGATGTCCTTCGAAGTCGTTCCTTCCACCTCCATCTTCAACCGGGAGGTCGGATACAACGGCGTCAGGTTGTCGAAGTGGATCTTGTGCCGGATCTTCTCGGGATCGTCGAAGTTGATCGTATTGACCTTGAGCAGCGCGAAATAGCGTTCGCCTTCCTTCGGGCTGCGGATCGGGCCTTCGACGGTGTCGCCCGTCTTCAGCGAGAAACGCCTGATCTGCGACGGGGAGATGTAGATGTCGTCCGGACCCGGCAGATAGTTCGCATTCGCCGACCGCAGGAACCCAAACCCATCCTGGAGAACTTCCACCACGCCATCGCCGATGATCTCGACGTCCTGCGATGCGAGCTTCTTCAGGATCGCGAACATCAACTCCTGTTTACGCATAACGCTTGCGTTCTCGACCTCGAGCGATTCGGCGAACGCAATGAGATCGGTCGGCTTCTTGTTCTTGAAATCCTGAAGTTTCATTTCCTGCATGGCGGGACTCTGGCAATGGAGAAGAATTCGGTCGGCGGGGATGCGCTGCGGCCGGATGCGCCGGAAATGGTGCCCAAGGCAAGGCGCATCGCGAAGGAGGGAAGGGCTCTCTTCTACGCCCGCTCGATCGAAAGCGCAAGACGCCGCAATGCGCTCTACCGTTCAGAACGGCTTGACGATCACGAGGATGACGATTCCGATCATCAATACCGTCGGCACCTCATTGACGATCCGCCAGTGACGTCCCGGCCGGCTGCTTCGGTCCTCGGCGAAAAGCCGCACCGCATACGACAGGTAGCCGTGTACGCCTGACAGCAGGACCACCAGCGCGATCTTGGCGTGCAGCCACCCGCCCATCAGGCCGAATCCGCTCCACGCAAGCCACAGGCCCAGCACCCACGTCACGATCATCGCGGGATTGATGATCGCCCGGAGCAACCGGCGCTCCATCACCTTGAATGCCTCCGACTGCGGCGAACCGACGGGAACATCCGCATGGTATACGAACAGGCGCGGCAGATAGAGCATGCCAGCCATCCAAGCGATGACAGCTATGACATGCAGGGCCTTTATCCAGAGGTAGAGATCGACGGGATCGAGCCAGAACAGCGCCGCCGCGAGGACGACGAAGACGGCTACCGCAACAGCAGCCCGGCGCATCGCGACGGCTCCGCTCCGCGCTGCGCCGTCAGCCGAACCGCTCATCGCCACGCTCCCCGCACCCTCTTCAGCATCCGCTCGACGTTCTCGACCGGCGCTTCCGGCGTGATGCCGTGGCCGAGATTGAAGACAAGCGGGCCGGATCCCAGCCCTTCGAGAATCGCGTCGACACCCGAATCGAGCGCTTGAGCTCCCGCGACGACACGCAGCGGATCGAGATTTCCCTGCACCGCACCACTCGCCTGCAACCGTCGCGCCTGCGACAGCGGCACAGTCCAGTCCAGGCCCAGCGCCGACACGCCGGTCCTCTCGCGATAGTCGTCGTAGCGGCTGCCCGCCCCCTTCGGAAAGCCAATGATCGGAACGTGTGGATGCACCGCCTTCACCTTGCGCACCATCTTGGCGACAGGCGCGACGCAATAGGTATCGAAGCAGGATTCATCGAGAACGCCCGACCACGAATCGAATATCTGCACGGCGTCAGCACCCGCATCGATCTGCCGGATGAGGTACTCCGCCGAACAATCAGCCAGCGTATCCAGCAGCCTCTTCATCGCGACGGGATCGTGAAAGCCGAAGAGACGCGCCGGCGCCTGGTCGGGGGTACCATGTCCCGCGATCATGTAGGTCGCGACCGTCCACGGTGCCCCGCAGAAGCCGAGCAACGTCGTCTCTCCGGGCAGCCGCCGACGCAACTCGCGAACCGTTTCGTAAACCGGCGATAGATTCACGTGAAACGCTTCCCGGTCCAACCGCTCGACATCATCGCCAGACATCGGCGTCATCACCGGCCCGCGGCCTTCCTCGAAGCGCAGGTCACGACCTAGCGCGTGCGGCACCACGAGGATGTCCGAGAACAGGATCGCCGCGTCGAAACCAAAACGGCGGATCGGCTGCAAAGTCACCTCCACCGCCAGCTCCGGATTGTAGCAAAGGTCGAGGAAGCTCCCCGCCGCCTTACGCGTCTCACGGTACTCAGGCAGGTATCGACCAGCCTGGCGCATCATCCAGACCGGAGGCGGAAAGCGGGTCTCGCCTTTCAGCACCTGCAGCACCTTCCGCTCGTCGTTCATGGTCCGCCTTCCCGGAAGATTCTAAAAAAAAGATCGAATCCTTAAGAGTCTTCTGATTCTTAGACTCTGTCAGAATCGGGAATTCGCGGTTTCCCACATTTCGGCTTCGACGGAAACCGATACATTGCCGCATCACGCTCCCCGGAAGACCATGTGAGTTCCGGGGACGGCTGAAAATAGACGCACGATTCCATATAGATATCCGCCCGGCATTTTCGAGTTCCGTGTGGCTGCAGCGTGGCTTGTTCCACGATCCTCACTATTCACAGCACCACCCGACGTCGTCGCGCGACGAGGCCAATTGTGGACAAGACCACCCCCGCATACATTCCGGCCAACGTCGGGCGATCCGAACTGCCCTTTGTCCACACCAGCCCACAGCTGCCGGTGAATCCTGTGAACAAATCGCAAAGCTACTTCCATCTTCATCTCATCTCCGATGCGACGGGCGAAACGCTGCTCGCAGCCGGGCGCGCGGCGTCGGCGCAATACAAGGATGCGCGCGCCATCGAGCACATCTACCCGCTCGTGCGCACCGAAAAGCAGCTGCAAAAAGTCTTCGACGAGATCGACAGCGAGCCCGGCATAATCCTCTATACGATCGTCGATCAGAACCTCGCCGGACAGATCGACGAACGCGCCGCGGTGATGGGCCTGCCATGCGTCTCCGTGCTGGAGCCGGTGCTCGCCGTCTTTCAATCATATCTCGGCACGCCGGCCGGCCGACGCGTCGGCGCCCAGCATGTCCTCGACGCCGAGTACTTCCGGCGCATCGATGCGCTCAATTTCACCATGGAGCACGACGACGGCCAGATGCCGGCGGACATCGACGAAGCCGATATCGTCATCATCGGCATATCGCGGACCTCCAAGACGCCGACCAGCATCTATCTCGCCAATCGCGGCATCAAGACCGCCAACATCCCGATCGTGCTGGGCGTGCCGATGCCCGAAGAACTGGTCAGGGCAAAGAAGCCGCTGATCGTCGGCCTGATCGCCACCGCGGAGCGGATCTCCCATGTCCGGCAGAACCGGCTACTTGGCGCTGCAGGTGCTTATTCGTCCGCAGATTATGTCGATCGTGCCACGATCACGGAGGAATTGACGTATGCGCGGCAGCTCTGCACGCGCCACAACTGGCCGATGATCGATGTCAGCCGGCGATCGATCGAGGAAACGGCGGCAGCCATCGTTGCGTTGCGCGGCAAGACGCGTTAGGCGCTTGCGCCATGTTGGTTTTGCCATGACCGCACAGATCATCCTCGCTTCGACCAGCCCGTTCCGCCGTGCTCTCCTTGGGAATGCAGGAGTGGACTTCACCGTCGAACGGCCGCTGATCGACGAGCGCGCCGTTGAGGAAACGACACGCGGCAGCGGGGTTACCCCCGCCGAAGTCGCCCTGATTCTCGCCCAGGCGAAGGCCGAAGAAGTGAGTTCCCGCCATCCCGGCAGCTTCGTCATCGGATCCGACCAGACACTCTCCTTCGAGGATGAGCTGCTGCACAAGCCGAAGCACATGGACGAGGCGAGACGCCGTCTTCTGGCCTTCTCCGGGCGGACCCATTTTCTCAACAGCGCCGTCGCCATCGCGACAAACGGCGAGACGGTGTGGTCGCACGTCGCCGAGGCGGCGATGACGATGCGCCCGCTCGATCCGGGCTTCATCGGGCGCCACCTGGCGCGAGTGGGCGAAAGGGCGCTCACCAGCGTCGGCGCCTATCAGGTCGAGGGCGAAGGTATCCAACTGTTCGAACGCATCGAAGGCGATCATTTCACGATCGTCGGCCTGCCGCTGCTTCCACTGCTCGAAGCCCTGCGCCGACTGGGTGCGATCGATGGCTGAAGCGGTGCGCAAGGCCTTCGTCTGCGGCCATCCGATCTCGCATTCGCGGTCTCCGAAGATCCACGGCTACTGGCTGAAGACCTACGGCATCGACGGATCATACGAAGCGATCGACGTGACGCCGGAGGCGTTTCCGGGCTTTTTGGAAAAGCTGCGCTCGGGCGTCTTCGCCGGCGGCAACGTAACTTTGCCCAACAAGGAGGCCGCGTTTCTCCTCGCCGACAGACGGGACGTCGCCGCGGAAGAGATCGGCGCGGCCAACACGCTCTGGGTGGCCGGCGGGCTCGTCCATGCATCGAACACCGATGCTTATGGCTTTTCCGCCAATCTCGACGAACGGGCGCCGGGGTGGGATCGCGGACGTATCGCCGTGGTCCTCGGAGCCGGCGGTGCCGCCCGGGCCGTGGTACAGTCGCTGAAATCGCGAGGCTTCGGCGACGTCCGAATCGTCAACCGGACCGTGGCCCGAGCGCAGGAACTCGCCGCTCGCTTCGGCGGCATCGTCTCGGCGCATGGAACGAACGCCTGCCGAGAACTCTGCGGCGATGCCGACTTCCTCGTCAACACGACTTCCCTCGGCATGTCCGGCGACGGCGCCCTTCCGGCCGACCCGGCCTGGCTGCCGGAGAGGGCGATCGTTACCGACATCGTCTATGTCCCGCTGGAGACGCCCCTGCTCGCCGCCGCGAAAAGCCGTGGCCTGAAGACGATCGACGGCCTCGGCATGCTCCTTCACCAGGCGGTTCCCGGATTCGAACGCTGGTTCGGCACCCGGCCAGCGGTCACGAACGAGCTGCGCGACATGATCGTGCGGGATATCGAGCGCCGATGATCGTCCTTGGCCTGACCGGATCCATCGGCATGGGAAAATCGACGACGGCGGCGATGTTCCGCGACGCCGGAATTCCCGTTCACGATTCCGACGAGGCGGTGCATCGCCTCTATGCCGGTGTTGCAGCACCGCTGGTCGAGGCGGCGTTTCCTGGGACGGTGATCGACGGCGTCGTCGATCGGAACCGGCTCGCGGCACAGGTTCTGGGTGATCGCGAGGCGATCCGTCGCCTCGAGGCCATCGTCCACCCCCTGGTCCGCGCCGATGCCGAGGCCTTCCTCGACCGTCATCGAAAAGCCGGCGCGCGGCTGGTCGTCCTGGACATCCCGCTGCTCTTCGAGACGAACGGACGCGGACGCGTCGACAAGGTGGTCGTTGTCAGCGCGCCGGCGGAAACCCAGCGTGAGCGCGTTCTCGCCCGGCCGGGCATGACGCCGGAGAAGTTCGACGCGATCCTGTCAAAACAGGTCCCGGACGCCGAGAAGCGCGCCCGGGCCGACTTCGTTGTCGATACCGGGCAGGGACTGGATCATGCCCGGGCGGCGGTGGCGGCGATCGTCGCTGCAATGACGGAGGAGAACAAAGCCCGGGGGTCGATCGGGCCCTTGTCCTGAGCGGCCGACCGCTGCGATTCTGGAACCGGAGTGATTCGATGCGTGAGATCGTCTTCGATACGGAAACCACCGGCCTCGATTCGCGGCTCGACCGAGTCATCGAGATCGGCGGAATCGAGCTCGTCAACCGCTTCCCGACTGGACGAGTGTTCCATCACTACATCGAACCGCAGGGACGGCAGATCCACCCGGACGCCGCGGCCGTGCACGGTATCACCGACGCCGACCTGGCAGGCAGGCCGGCCTTTCAACAGATCGCCGACGAATTCGCCGCCTTCATCGACGGGGCCAAGTTGGTCGCGCACAACGCGAACTTCGACATCGGGTTCATCAATGCCGAATTCGCGCGGATCGGCCTGTCACCGATCGGATCCGACCGTGTGATCGACACGCTGGCGCTCGCCCGCCGCAAGCATCCGATGGGCCCCAACTCGCTCGACGCGCTATGCCGTCGTTACGGTATCGACAACAGCCACCGCACCAGGCACGGGGCGTTGCTCGACTCGGAACTTCTCGCCGAGGTCTACATTGAACTGATCGGTGGGCGTCAGGCTGCGCTCGGCCTGGAAGTGGTGGAGCAAACGACCAGAATCGGTATCAGCGGCGCCGCCGTCAGCGTCGAGATCGTGCAGCGCGCGCGCCAGCTTCAGCCGCGGCTATCAGAAGAAGAGAAAGCCGCCCATGCCGAGATGGTCCGGCAGCTCGGTGCAGCCGCAATATGGGCGGCCGCCACCGAATAGGCGCCCCACCCGGCCTGCGGGTGGGAAGCGCAGATTAGCTGTTCATCTGAACCTTCGCCTTGGTCTGTTCTTCGGCGATCTTCTGCTGGAACATCTGGGCGAAATCGATCGGATCGAGCATCAGCGGCGGGAAGCCGCCATTGCGCGTGGCGTCGGCGATGATCTGGCGCGCGAAGGGGAAGAGCAGCCGCGGGCACTCGATGAAAAGCAGCGGCAGCATGTGCTCCTGCGGGAAGCCTTCGATGCGGAAAACGCCGCCATAGACGAGTTCGACGTTGAACAGCACGTCCTTGTCGAAGCCGGCGCGGGCGTTGAGCGAAAGGTTGACGTCGAACTCCTTCTCCGAGAGCGGATTGGCGTTCACGTTGACGTTGATGTTGATGCCCGGCGCCTGTTCGCGGCCGCGCAGGGAATTCGGCGCACCCGGGCTTTCGAAGGAAAGATCCTTCACGTACTGAGCGAGTACGTTGAGCGTGGGCTGCGCGCCGTTGCCGGTCGACTGGTTGTTTTCGTTGGCCATCGGCTCAAATCCTCCTGAAGGCCGCGAAAAAGGGCCTGTTCCGAAATCGCGCGTTGGCTATCACGACGGGATTGGCGTGACAAGGTTCGCGGTGCCGACGAGGAACTCACTCCAGTTCCGGCCGACGCCAGGGCGAACTGCCCGGCTTCCTGGGCGTGGTACGCGAGAATTCATCCTCGTCCAGGTCGATGATGTGGTCGTCTCGACTGCGCGTCGTGCGGAAGCCGGTGAAGCTGAAGTCGGTCACGACAGTCGCCCGGCTGCGTAGGAACCGCCATGCGAGATCACGTATCGGGGGAATGAACAGCAGAAATCCGAGCAGGTCCGTCAGGAAACCCGGAATCAGGAGGAGAACACCGGCCAATAGCACCATCGCCCCATGGGCGAGTTCGCGACCTGGCGAGCCGCCCTTGTCGAGTTCGCGCTGCAACCGGCCGAGGATGCCGAAACCCTGCCAGCGCATCAGCAGGGCGCCGATCACGCTGGTCGCGATTGTCACCGCCACGGTCGCCAGCGCGCCGATCTTGCTGCCGACGACGACAAAGGTGGCGATTTCCGCTAGCGGAAGCAGTAGCAGCATGGCTGAAACGACGAGCGGCACGGTTCGATTCGTCCTGCAGGAGTGGCGGTGGCGCGGTTCGCGCTAGCATATCATCCACTACATAGTTATGCGTGCGCTGCATTTGAATGATCCCTCCTGGCGTTCTATATGAAAGAGCACGTATTGGATGAGGATTGCAGGCGACGCCGCGATGGCGGAATTCGCGTCGTGGCGGAGATCGGTTGGCGGCAGACATGGAATTTTTCGATTTCGGCACCCTGTTCTTCCTGATCGCGGCTGTCGTGATTTTCTTTCAGTTGCGCAACGTGCTTGGACGCCGCACGGGCAGCGAGCGGCCGCCCTTCGATCCCTATACGGCCGCCCGCAAGCGCAGCTCCCAGAAGGAACCGGCGAAGGCGCCGGACAACATCGTCGCGCTTCCCCGCAAGCGCGGCACTGCCGAGGCGAATGAGGAAGCCTACAAGGCCATCGATGCCTTTGCCCCCGTCGGCACGGAGGTCAACAAGGGGCTTCGCGCCGTCAAGGACAACGACCCGTCCTTCGAACCGAAGGTTTTCCTCGACGGCGCCAAGATGGCCTACGAGATGATCGTGATGGCCTTTGCCGACGGCGACAGGAAGACGCTGAAGAACCTGCTTTCGCGAGAAGTCTACGACGGATTCGTCGCCGCGATTGCAGACCGCGAGTCGCGCTCCGAGAAAATCCAGTCGTCGTTTGTCGGTATAGACAAGGCCGAGTTGGTTACCGCCGAGATGAAGGGCAGCGAGGCTCACATCACGCTTCGCATCGTCAGCGAACTCATTTCGGCGACCCGCGACGGAGCCGGTTCGGTCATCGAGGGCGATCCCGAGACGGTCGCAGAGGTCAAGGACGTCTGGACCTTCGCCCGTGACACGCGGTCGCGCGATCCGAACTGGCGCCTCGTCGCCACCGAAGAAGAGGACTGAGGCCGGGCGGCGGGAGGCGCGCACCGTGGCGCTTTCTACCCTTTTTCGTCCGGTTGAGTTCGACGTCCTCCCGGGCTGGCCGGAGGATGAGCACGATCTGGCCTTCGCCGCCTTCAGGCGCTGCGCCTTCCGCGCAGCCGAGAAGCCCTACCGTTCGGGCTCGCTCGGCGTGACCGCAGAAGCCTTCGCGCCCGCCTATGATGCAGCGCGATCGACTGACCAGCTCGGCCCCCGGGAAGCGCGATCCTTCTTCGAACGTCATTTCGTGCCAATGGCCGTCGCGCCGGAGAACGGTGGCGCCGGCTTCGTCACCGGCTTCTACGAGCCGATCGTCGCGGCGTCCCCGGTGCGGACCGACCGGTTCCGCGTACCGCTCCTTTTTCGCCCTGACGATCTCGTCGACGTGGACGACAAAAACAGGCCCGCTGGATTCGATTCGTATCTCGCCTTCGGCCGGAAGACGGCCGCCGGAATCGTCGAATATCATGACCGCCAGGCGATCGAATCGGGCGCGCTTGACGGGTTTGGTCTCGAGATGGCCTGGCTCGAGGACAAGGTCGATGCGTTCTTCATCCACGTCCAGGGTGCCGCGCGGCTCGAGATGATGGATGGCACGACGCGCCGCATCACCTATGCCGGGAAGACGGGTCAGCACTTCACCGGCGCCGGGCGGGTGCTTGCCGACCTCGGCGAGATCCCGCTCGCGGAGGTCACCATGCAGTCGATAAGGCGCTGGTTCCGCGAGAGGCCCGAACGTGTCGATGAAGTTCTCTGGAAGAATCGCTCCTACATCTTCTTTCGCGAAGCATCGGTCGACGACCCGGCACTCGGCCCGATCGCCGCGGCGAAGGTTCCGCTGGCCCCCGGTCGCTCCGTTGCCGTTGACAGGCTGCTGCACACGTTCGGCACTCCGTTCTTCATCTCCGCGGCGACGCTGACGGCTTTCGGCGGAGACGGCTTCCGCCGGCTCATGATCGCGCAGGATACGGGGTCGGCGATCACGGGAGCAGCGCGCGGCGACCTGTTCACTGGTTCGGGATACGAGGCGGGCGAGATCGCCGGCGTCATCCGGGCACCGGCCGACTTCTTCGCTCTCGTGCCGCGCGGCCTCGTCGAGGCTGAAGGCTCGAGCCGATGAGCAGGGCACTCAGCGAGGAGGACCGCGTTCTCTGGAGCCTGGTGACTAGGACCGCGAGGCCGCTGCGGAAGGCTCCGGCGCACGCCGCGCCACCCGAGGCCCTGAAGCCGGCGCCAGCGCCGCAGGCCGCCGCAGCCGCGCCGACCCCACCCGCGGCTTCCCAGCCGGCACCCCAGCCGCGCAAGGAGCATGTCACCCACAAGTTCGACGTCCAGACGCGCGACAAGATCTCCAAGGGGCGGCTACCGCTCGAGGGGAGGGTCGATCTTCACGGCATGACCCAGGAAGAAGCCTATTCGCTTCTCCTATCGTTTCTCGGCCGGGCACACGAGGGCGGCGTCCGCTACGTTCTCGTCATTACCGGAAAGGGCTCGTCGTCTCGCGGCGACGGCGTGCTGCGCAAATCGCTCCCGTCATGGCTGAGGACGCAGCCGTTCCGCCACCTGGTCAGCGGCATCGACGAGGCGGCGCGGCAGCACGGTGGCGGCGGCGCCTACTACGTGCGGCTGAGACGGAGGGAAGGCGGCCGATGACTCCGTTCGGCGCGCGGCTGCGCCGGCTGCGGCGCGACAAGGGCGTGAAGCAGAAGGAGATGGCGGCCGCCCTCGGCGTCAGCGCCGCCTATCTTTCGGCGCTCGAACACGGTCGCAGGGGCGTTCCGTCATGGTCGCTGGTGCAGAAGATCATCGGCTATTTCAACGTCATCTGGGATGACGCCGAAGACCTGCAACGCCTCGCCGCAACCTCCGATCCCCGCGTCATCGTCGATACGTCGGGCTTGTCGCCGGGGGCGACGCGCCTCGCCAACCGCCTCGCCGCCGAGATAGGCCGGCTGGACGACAACACGATCGCCCGGCTCGAAGCGATCGTCGAGGAAAGCGCTCGGCGCTGACGGCTCGACGGGCGTCCGTCTAGAAAAGGCTTCTCAGTTCGGAGAGCTTTTCGTTCACCAGCCAGCCGTAATAGTTCTCTTCCGGCATGCGCGCCCCTAGGCCTTTGGCGATGCGGTCTTCGTTTTCGGCCTTCAGCGCCCGGGCGCGGCCTTCTGGGTCGCCGACATTATAGAGCGTCGCGGTGATACCGGGGTTTTGGGAGATGTCGAAACCGGCGATGTTGTTGTAGGCATCGATGGCCTTCTTCAGCGTCGCGGCGACGTAGGGCAGCGTCAGGTCCGGGTCCATGATGGTCTGGTAGACTTGCTGCGGGTTGCGATGGGTGAGCTTGGGCAGGCCCGAGACCTTGTTAACGAGGTCGCTCATCTGCAGCGCGGTGAGCGGATTCAGCTGACCGATGCCGAAGGTCTGGCCGGCATAGAATGGCTGGAAGAAGGTCTGGCTGAAACGCTTGTTCGGGAACGCCGTTCCGCCGACGTTCTTGCCGCGAAACTTCGCGTTCCACACATTCTCGCGGCAGGTCCAGGCCGTATAGCTGCCGGCACCGTCGCTGCATTTGGCGAATTCCGGCCTCTGGATGAAGGTGTCGATGTCCTCGCCTTCATAGGCGAAGGAAAAGCCGCTGGAGAGATAGGACACCGCCTTCAGGTAGTAAGTCTGCAAGCGGTCGTATGCATCGACATTGTAGGTGTGCTCGCCGACGATGGCGCCGGTCATGTGGATCGGGTCGATGCCGTATGTCCTGGAGACCGCGACGATCTTCGAGCGTAGTTCCGGGTCGCTGGCCAGGAGCTTGAAGACCTTGCGGTACTTTGCCTCGTAAGTCGTCTTCAGCGCCTGCGTGCGTGATGCCGAGGCGCCCGGGATTTCGGGCTGTTCCTCGTAGCGGTTTCCCGGTGGCACGAGTGTCGCTGCTTCGGCGGTTCCGATGGAAAGAAGCAGAAACGAGAACAGCAGGCGCAACGTCATCCAGGGCTACCTTCGGGTGGAGGGGCCGGTCGCGCACAATAGGAAACGCGATGCTGGCAGTCGAGGACCCGACGGCATCGTCGGCCCCCGCCCCGATGTCGCCTGCGCCCCGGCGTCCCGGGACCGGACCTTCCTAAAGGATGAATCGCGACAAATCTGTGTTCTTGGCGAGATCGCCGACATGGCGGCGAACGTAGTCGGCATCGATAGTAACGGCCGTGCCGTTACGATCCGGCGCTTCGAAGGAGATCTCGTCGAGAACGCGCTCCATGACGGTCTGCAGCCGTCGCGCGCCGATGTTCTCGACCGTTGCGTTGAGGTCGACCGCGATTCCAGCCAGCGAATCGATGGCGTCGTCGGTGAATTCCAGCGTAACGCCTTCGGTTTGCAGCAAAGCGATGTACTGCTTGATCAGGCTGGCTTCGGTCTCCGTCAGGATGCGGCGGAAATCGTCCTTCTCCAGTGGCCTGAGTTCGACGCGGATCGGCAACCGCCCCTGGAGTTCCGGGAGCAGGTCGGACGGCTTGGCGACGTGGAAGGCGCCCGATGCGATAAACAGAACGTGATCGGTCTTTACCGGTCCGTACTTCGTCGCAACGGTCGTTCCCTCGACCAGTGGCAGCAGGTCGCGCTGCACGCCCTCTCGGCTGACCCCGGCACCGACACCGCCTTCGCGCGAAGCGATCTTGTCGATCTCGTCGAGGAAGACGATGCCATCGTTTTCGGTCGATTCTAGGGCGCGGCGGACCACCTCTTCCTGGTCGAGGAGCTTGTCCGATTCGTCGTTGATCAGGATCGGATAGGACTCCTTCACGGTGGTCTTGCGCGTCTTGGTGCGCTTGCCGCCCATCGCCTTCGACAGCATGTCGTTGATGTTGAGCACGCCGATGTTGCCGCCGGGCATGCCCGGTATCTCGAATCCCGGCATGCCGCCGCCGCCGGAATCGGCGACCTCGACTTCGATCTCCTTGTCGTCGAGTTCGCCGTCGCGCAGCTTCTTGCGGAACGAATCGCGGGTTGCCGGGCTGGCGGTCTTGCCGACCAGGGCCTCGAGGACCCGCTCCTCGGCGTTGACGTGGGCACGCGCCTTGACGTCCTCGCGCATCTTCTCGCGGACCAGCCCGATGGCGACCTCGACCAGGTCGCGCACGATCTGCTCGACGTCGCGGCCGACATAGCCGACCTCGGTGAACTTGGTGGCCTCGACCTTGATGAAGGGTGCGCCGGCGAGCCTGGCCAGGCGACGGGATATCTCGGTCTTGCCGACGCCGGTGGGTCCGATCATCAGGATGTTCTTCGGCATCACCTCTTCGCGCATCTGGCCTTCAAGTTGCTGGCGGCGCCAGCGATTGCGCAGGGCGACGGCGACGGCTCGCTTGGCGTCCTTCTGGCCGATGATGAAGCGGTCGAGTTCGGAGACGATCTCGCGAGGAGAAAAGGTGGTCATTTTTCGTTGTTCTCTGCGTCGAATTGCATGATCAGCGTGTCTCCGGTGCGCCCCAGGAGATGCTGGATCGGGCGGAAGCCTGCCTTCGTGTAGGCGCGTACGGCTCGTTCGTTTCGGATCAAGGGGTCGATGATGATCGTCTCGTGGCCTTCCTCGATGAGGCGGACGACGAAAGCGGCGAGCGCCGCCGATCCGATTCCCTTCGAGAGTCTCTGCGGGTCGCCGATGGACAGGTCGACGCCGACGGCCTCCAATGGCAGTTCGGCAAGCCACGGGTGTTCGGCGATCCAGGTCTCGTTCTGGTGGTCGCCGATGTACCAGCACTGGATGTAGCCAACCGGCTCGCCGTCCACTGCGATCAGGAAGGGTCGCGTCGTGTCGCGACCCTCGACCATGTCGCGGATGAATCCGAGCTCGTCCTCCGTGTCGCCCCACCATTCGCGCATGTGCGGCAGGTCGAGCCACGCCTGAAGCAGCGCGTAGTGTTCGGGACCGACCGGGACGAAGCCGATCGGCAGCGGATCAGGCTGCATCGAGCGATTCCACCACGACGCTGTGATTCGTGTAGACGCAGATGTCGGCGGCGATCTGCATGGCGCGCCGGGCGATCTCTTCCGCATCCTTGTCGGTATCGATCAGGGCGCGGGCGGCGGCGAGCGCGTAGTTGCCGCCCGAACCGATCGCCATGACGCCGAACTCGGGTTCGAGCACGTCTCCGGTTCCGGTGAGCGCCAGCGACACGTTTCGGTCGGCGACCAGCATCATCGCTTCAAGGCGACGCAGGTAGCGGTCGGTGCGCCAGTCCTTGGCGAGTTCGACGCAGGCCCGGGTCAGCTGGTCCGGATACTGCTCGAGCTTGGTTTCCAGGCGTTCGAGCAGGGTGAAGGCGTCGGCTGTCGCGCCGGCGAAGCCGGCGATCACGTTGCCCTTGCCGATGCGGCGGACCTTGCGGGCGTTGCCCTTCATGACTGTCTGGCCGAGGCTGACCTGCCCGTCGCCGGCAATCACGACCTTGCCGCCCTTGCGCACGGTGACGATCGTCGTGCCGTGCATGATGATTTCGTTCGACATCGATTTCTCCGATCGGCGCGATCCCAAGTGCAATCGGCGCGGCACGAGTTGTTCGCGATCCTATGTATGCACCCGGAAGCCGAATGCAAATTGCCGCCGTGACTACCCGGTCGGCGAACTGGCATTCCCCTTTCCATGCTGTTAGAAGGCGGCGACCTCGCGCAACCCATCGGAGAGCGGACATGGCATCGTCCAGTCGCGTGGCGGCGGTGAGCCGCAGCACCAAGGAGACCGAGATTTCAGTAACCGTCGACCTCGACGGGACCGGCAAGTTCGACGTCGCCACAGGTGTCGGCTTCTTCGACCACATGCTCGAGCAGCTTTCCCGTCACTCCCTCATCGACGTCGTCGCAAAGGCGAAGGGCGACTTGCACATCGACGACCATCACACGGTGGAGGACACCGGCATTGCGCTCGGCCAGGCGATTTCCAGGGCGCTGGGCGAGCGGCGCGGCATCTGCCGCTACGCCTCGATCGACCTTGCCATGGACGAGACGCTGACCTCGGCGGCGGTCGACGTCTCCGGCCGGCCGTTCCTGGTGTGGAACGTGACGTTCTCGGCAGCGAAGATCGGCACGTTCGACACGGAGCTGGTGCGCGAGTTCTTCCAGGCGCTGGCGCAGAACGCCGGCATCACGCTTCACCTGCGTAACCAGTACGGAGCCAACAACCACCATATCGCCGAGACCTGCTTCAAGGCGGTCGCGCGCGCCCTTCGGGCGGCGATCGAGCCGGATCCCCGCCAGGCAGGCGCGATCCCGTCGACCAAAGGCACGCTTGGAGGCTGAGATGGCTGCCTATGTCGTAATGGAGCGACCGGAAGCGGGCCGCGACGGCGCGGTTTTTATCCGCGACGGCTTCACCGTGATCGGATTCCTCGTCCCGTTCGTCTGGCTGTTGTGGCAAAGGCTGTGGATCGAGGGAGCGCTGGCGATCGGCGCGGCCCTACTGCTTGCCGCAGCCGAAAGCTCCGGCACGTTCTTCACCGTGGCGGCGCCGCTGATGTCGATCCTGGCGTCGATCTATGTCGGCCTCGAAGGATCGGCGCTGCGGATCGCGGCGCTGCGACGGCGCGGCTACATCGATCGCGGCGTGGTCGAGGCGGATTCGATCGGCGACGCGGAGCTGCGCTACTTCGCCGGCCTGCGGCTTGTCGGCGGCGACGCGATCATCCCGATGGCAGCCGGAACGGCCCTGGCCCTTCCCAGGCCGGCCGTGGCAGGCCCCGCATTGGGCCTCCTCGCCTATCCGGGATCGCGCTGAGATGCGGGTTGCCATCATCGACTACGGCTCGGGCAATCTCCGCTCGGCGACCAAGGCCTTCGAGCGCGCCGCCCGTGAAGCCGGCATCGCCGCCGAGATCGACCTGACCGCCGACGCGGAGCGGGTGCGGACGGCCGACAGGATCGTGCTACCCGGCGTCGGCGCCTATGCCGACTGCGCCGCCGGCCTGCATGCCGTCGACGGCATGTGGGAGGCGGTCGAAGAAGTCGCCACGAAGAAGGGCCGGCCCTTCCTCGGCATCTGCGTCGGCATGCAACTGATGTCCGAGCGCGGGCTGGAGAAGACCGTCACCAGAGGCTTCGGCTGGATCGCCGGCGACGTGAAGGAGATCGAGCCGTCCGACCCGACGCTGAAGATCCCGCAGATCGGCTGGAACACGCTCGAACTGAAGCGTCAGCACCCCTTGTTCGACGGTATCGCCACCGGCGAAAATGGCCTGCACGCTTACTTCGTCCATTCCTATCATCTGGCGGCGACAAAGCCGGAGGACGTGCTGGCCGTGACTGACTATGGCGGCGCCGTCACCGCCGCGGTGGCGCGCGGCAACGTCGCCGGCACGCAGTTCCACCCCGAAAAGAGCCAGGCGCTCGGCCTCGCCCTCATCGCCAATTTCCTGAGGTGGAAGCCGTGATCCTCTTCCCCGCCATCGACCTGAAGGACGGCCAGTGCGTCCGCCTGAAGCTCGGCGAGATGTCGAGTGCGACGGTCTACAACGAAGACCCCGCTGCGCAGGCGAAGGCCTTCGAGGACCAGGGCTTCGAGTGGCTGCACGTCGTCGACCTGAACGGCGCCTTCGAGGGTGACAGTGTCAACGGCGCCGCGGTCGAGGCGATCCTGACGGCGACGAAGAACCCGGTGCAGCTCGGCGGCGGCATCCGCAGCATCGCCCATATCGAGGCGTGGCTGGAAAAAGGTCTGGCGCGGGTCATCCTCGGCACGGTCGCGGTGAAGAACCCCGACCTCGTTAAGGAAGCCTGCCGTCTGTTTCCGGGCAGGATCGCCGTCGGCATCGATGCACGCGGCGGCAAGGTTGCCGTCGAGGGCTGGGCCGAGGCGTCGACGCTCGGCACGATCGAGCTGGCGAAGAAGTTCGAGGGCGCCGGCGTCGCGGCGATCGTCTACACCGACATCGACCGCGACGGCGTGCTGACCGGCATCAATTGGGAGGCGACGATCGAGATGGCCGAAGCCGTGTCGATCCCCGTCATCGCTTCGGGCGGATTGGCCTCGCTCGCCGACATCGTGCGCATGACCATGCCCGACGCCGGGAAGCTCGAAGGCGCCATCTCCGGCCGCGCCCTCTACGACGGAAGGATCGATCCGGCCGAGGCGCTGTCGATCCTGCGCGGGACTCATCAAGAAGCGCCCGGCCTGCTAGACTGAAACCATGAACCTCCAGTCCAGACTACCGACCACTCCGGACGAATTCCTCCGCTGGAACGAAGGGCGCGAGGGCAAGCGGGAATTCGTCAGGGGGAGGGTGGTCGAGATGATGATCAACGTGACCAAGCGCCATGCCGTGCTGGCGACTCGGCTCGCGGCCATCCTTCTCCGGCAGCTTCCCTATCCCGAATTCGCTGTCGGCTCCGCCGATTTTGGCGTCAGGACTCCTGCCGGCATCCGCTATCCCGACGTTTTCGTCGACAGATCGACGCCGGACAGCCGGGACAGCGACTTCGCGGCCTCCTGCCCGGTGTTCCTCGCCGAGGTTCTGTCCTCCTCCTCGTATGGACGGGACTTCGTCGAGAAGCTGTCGGACTATACGAGCATCGATACGCTCCTGAATTACATGATCGTATCCCAGGACGATCCTCGGGTGTGGTTGTGGTCTAGAACCGACGGCAACTGGGACGGTCCCTTGGAGGTTGCAGGCCGCGATCAGTGCGTCGATCTTGCCGCCCTTGGTACGCGGATCGAACTTTCAGAGCTTTATGCCGGTATCGGCCAGTGACAGTATCATGACCCTCAAAGCCCGCGTCATCCCCTGCCTCGACGTCAAGGACGGCCGTGTCGTCAAGGGCGTCAACTTCGTCGACCTGATCGACGCCGGCGATCCGGTGGAGGCGGCGAAGGCCTACGACGCCGCCGGCGCCGACGAACTGTGCTTCCTCGACATCACCGCCAGCCACGAGGACCGCGACACGATCTTCGACGTGGTCGCCCGCACCGCCGAGCAGTGCTTCATGCCGCTGACGGTCGGCGGCGGCGTGCGCACCATCGCCGACATCCGCAAGCTTCTCCTCGCCGGCGCCGACAAGGTGTCGATCAACACGGCGGCGGTGAAGAACCCTGCCTTCGTCGCCGAGGCCGCCGACAAGTTCGGCAACCAGTGCATCGTCGTCGCCATCGACGCCAAGAAGGTCTCCGGACCGGGCGAGGCGGACCGCTGGGAGATCTTTACCCATGGCGGCCGCGAGAAGACCGGTATCGACGCGATCGGCTTCGCCCGCAAGGTCGTCGACCTCGGCGCCGGCGAGATCCTGCTCACCTCGATGGACCGCGACGGCACCAAGGCCGGCTACGATATCCCGCTGACGCGGGCCGTCGCCGACGCGGTGCGTGCGCCGGTCATCGCCTCGGGCGGTGTCGGCACGCTCGATCACCTGGTGGAGGGAATCCGCGACGGCCACGCCACCGCCGTGCTCGCCGCCTCGATCTTTCATTTCGGCACCTATTCGATCGGCGAGGCCAAGCACCACATGGCGCGCGCCGGCCTGCCGATGCGACTCGACTCCGCTCCGCGAACGTCCTAAAGGCGCCGCATGAGCGCGTTCCAGCTGTCCGATCTCGAGAAAATCGTCGCCGCGAAGGCGCGGTCCGGCGATGCGAGTTCGTGGACGGCGAAGCTGTTTCGTGCCGGCATGGACAAGGCGGCGAAGAAGCTGGGCGAGGAGGCGGTCGAGACGGTCATCGCCGCGGTCGGCGGCGACCGCTCTGCGCTCGTCGCCGAGAGCGCCGACCTCCTCTACCACTGGCTCGTCGTCCTGGCGATCGCGGAGGTGCCACTGGGTGACGTCCTCGCCGAACTGGAACGGCGGACGGGCCAGTCGGGCATCGCCGAGAAGGCCTCGCGCGGCGGCTGAGGCGAATGAAGGACCCGGTTTCGATGGATCAGGTGGCCGACGCCGCGATGTATTCGCCCTACCGCTTCTTCACCGCCCCGGAATGGGCGGCGTTCCGAGCCGACACGCCGCTCACCTTGACGGCGGACGAGGTGGGACGGCTCTCCTCGCTTTACGAGCCGATCGATCTTGACGAAGTGCGGCGCATCTACCTGTCGCTGTCGCGGCTGCTGTCGGCCCATGTCGAGGCGAGCCAGCTGCTGTTCAGCCAGCGCAAACTGTTCTTCAACGCCAACGACGCCATCAAGACACCCTTCATCATCGGCATGGCCGGCTCGGTCGCGGTGGGTAAGTCGACTACCGCGCGTATCCTGAAGGAGTTGCTCGCCCGCTGGCCGTCGAGCCCGAAGGTCGACCTGGTGACGACCGACGGCTTCCTCTACCCGAACGACGTGCTGCGTCGCGAGAACCTGATGGAGCGCAAGGGCTTTCCCGACAGCTATGACGTCGGCGCGCTGCTGCGCTTCCTCTCGGCGATCAAGTCGGGCCAGCCGAACGTGCGCGCGCCGGTCTATTCCCACCTGACCTACGACGTCGTGCCGGGCGAGTACGTCACCATCGACCGGCCGGACATCCTGATCTTCGAGGGCCTCAACGTCCTGCAGCCGCGCGAACTGCCCAAGGACGGCAAGTACGTGCCGTTCGTCTCCGACTTCTTCGACTTCGCGATCTACATCGACGCCGAGGAGGATCAGATCCACGATTGGTACATCAGCCGCTTCATGCGCCTGCGCGAGACGGCGTTCCGCAATCCGGACTCCTTCTTCCACCGCTATTCGCGACTGTCGGAGGACGCTGCCCGCGCCATCGCCGAGGGTCTGTGGCACAACATCAACCTGAAGAACCTGCGCGAGAACATCCTGCCCACGCGGCCGCGCGCCGACCTGATCCTCAAGAAGGGCGCCGATCACCTCGTCGAGGAAGTGGCGCTCCGGAAGCTGTGACGCCGGCGGACCCTTTCGCCCTCTGTCGCGGCGTTTCCGCTTCCTTAATCGGAACCTGACAGCATCGCCGCGCGAAAATGATGCGCAGGTATCGATGCGGTTTCTCTCGGAATTTGCCCCTCCCTACCGGATTGTCGCGTTCACGTCGCTGGCGCTCCTGGTCATTCACATCGCCACGCTCATCTGGGCGTTGATCGACCCGGGAACGCCGGCCAGCATCGCCGACAAGGATTTCGCCAACTACTGGATGGCGGGACAATTGATCCGCGAGGGCCTCGTCATGGACCTGTTTGGCCCGCATCCCGTGTACTTCGCGCACCTGACCAAGGCGTTCGGCACCAACTTTCCCTGGCACAACTGGAGCTATCCGCCGCACTACCTGCTCTTTGTCTGGCCGCTTGGTTTCTTCACCTACGAGGTCGCCATGGTCGTCTTTCTGGGGGCGACAGGCGGACTCTTCCTCATCGTCCTGCGCATCCTCGCGCGTGAGGCCGGTCCGATGGTTTGGATTGCCGCCGGCCCCTTCATCGCGCACAATTTCTGGGTTGCGCAGAACGGCTACATCAGCGCCTCGCTCGGGCTGGGCGCGCTGGCGCTGCGCGAAAAAAGGCCAGTGTTTGCCGGCATCCTGCTCGGCCTGCTCACGGTAAAGCCGCAGCTCGGGCTCCTGTTTCCGTTCCTGCTGCTCGCCGAACGGCGCTGGTCGATGATGATCAGCGCCGCGCTGACCGCCGTGGCGCTGGTCGCTGCTTCGGCCGCAATCTTCGGCGTCGAGACGTGGAAGGGCTATCTCGATGAAGTCGTGCCCTACCAGGCCTTTGTCATGCGCGCGCTCGAAGGCACGTTCTTGGCGATGATGCCAGCCTTCTACGGTGCCCTGCGCAACTGGACCATGGTGCCGGACGTGGCGCTGACGCTGCACCTGCTGGTCGCGGTACCGGTCGCGCTCGTAACGATCGCGGCCTTCTTCAGGGTGGCCGACGCCCGCTACCGCACGGCGCTGCTCGTTCTCGGCACCTTCGTCGTCACGCCCTACGCCCTGAGCTACGATCTCGGATTGCTCGTTCCCGCGCTGGCGCTGCTGGCCGGCAGTGGAACCACCGGCTGGCCCGAATCCAGGCATCGCATCGCTCTGCTGGCGGTCGCGATGTTCTTGCCCGTGGTGATGATGCCGCTCGGCGAGATGTATCTGTCGCTGACGCCGTTCGGCCTTCTGGCGCTCTATGGGCTGGTCCTGTCGGAGGCGGGGATGTTGTCTCGCTTTGCATGGACGCCGTCGGTCCGTTTCACTCCCCGCTGACGCGTCCGCGCAGCTTCTTCACCGTCGACCGGCCGGCCTTGCTCTTCAGGCGGCGCTCGACGGATCCCTTCGACGGCCGGGTCTTCTTGCGCGGCGGCGGCGGCGGTTCGGCCGCCTTGGCGACGAGCGCGGTGAGCCGCGCGCGTGCGTCGGCGCGGTTCTGCTCCTGCGTACGGAAACGGCCGGCCTCGATGACGATGACGCCGTCCTTGGTCGCGCGCTGGCCGGCGAGCTTGATGGTCCGTTCGCGAACCCGCTCGGGAAGCCCCGGCGCGTTCGCCGCGTCGAAGCGGAGCTGCACCGCAGTCGCCACCTTGTTGACGTTCTGGCCGCCTGGACCTGACGAGCGGATGAAGTTCTCGACGAGCTCGTCCTCGCCGATCGTGACTCCGGGCGCGATCTCGATGGCGATCATTCGCGCCACACCGAGACTTCGTCGAGGCGCTTGCGCCCGATCGCGGGCACGGTTGCGCCGTCCGCCGGATAGCCGACGACCATCAGGATCATCGGCTTCTCGTTTTCCGGCCGGCCGCAGATCGTGTTGAGGAATCCCATCGGCGACGGCGTGTGGGTCAGCGACGCGAGGCCCGCATTGTGAAGGCTGGCGATCAGCAGGCCGGTGGCGATGCCGACCGATTCGGGCACGTAGTAGTGCTTCACGCGGTTCCCGCCCGGCTGAGTGCCGTATCGCTGGCCGAAGACGACGATCAGCCAGGGCGCGGTCTCGAGGAACGGCTTGTCGGCGTCGGTGCCGAGCGGGGCGAGCGCCTCCAGCCACTCGGCCGATGCGCGATCGCCGTAGAAACGGCGTTCTTCTTCTTCCGCGGCGATGCGGATCTCACGCTTGATGGCGGGATCCGAGATGCAGACGAAGGTCCACGGCTGTTGGTTGGCGCCCGACGGCGCGCTCGCCGCGGTCATGACGCAGTCCTCGATCAGCGCGCGCGGCACCGGCCGGTCCGAAAACTGCCGCACGGTCCGCCGGCGGCCCATCAAGGTGCGGAAGGACGCAGCGCGCACGGCCATCTCGTCCGGCGGCAATGCCGTGAAGTCCAGGGAAATCTCGTTCGGCTTCGTCATGACGGTCACCGCAAACAGATGCCCGCTCCGCGCCGAAAAGAAAAGGCCCGGCGCGGAGCCCGGCATACGGGATGCCATCAGCCTTGCGTCAGCGCGCCATCAGCGCGAACACGCCCCAGCCCAGATACTCGCGCGTGTAGGCGGCGTAGCGCTCGGGCTCCGAGGTCAGCTGGGCCCGAACGACTTTCGCGAAATCGTCGTCCGGATTGGAATCCAGCCAGCGCCGCATCGTCAGCCACTTGGCCGCCTCGTACCTGTCCCAGCTGTCCTGGTTCGCCAGAACCATTTCCACGACGTCGTACCCGAGCTTGCCGATAGAGGCGAGAAGCCCCTGCAGCGTGAGAAAGTCCGCGATCGAAGACGCGCCGCAGCCCGTGGCGATACCTTCCGTCGCCGGCAACCGCAGCCAGTACGGCTCGCCGATGAGGATGATACCTCCGGGGAGGAGGCTTTTCGACAGAAGCTCGATTGTCCCGGCAACGCCCCCGCCGATCCATGTCGCGCCGAGACAGGCCGCCACGCCGACCTTCACTTCGGACACATGGCCCGCCGCGTCGCCGTGGATGAAGGCGACCCGATCGGCGACGCCGAGTTCCTCGGCGCGCTGCTTCGCCTGCTCTGTGAACAACCGGCTCAGATCGATGCCGATGCCGCGAATCCCGTGGTCGCGTGCCCAGGTGCACAGCATCTCGCCCGAACCGCTGCCGAGGTCCAGCACGCGGGTCTCCGGCTCAAGGCGCAGCGCGGCGCCGAGCGTCGCGAGCTTCTCCGGCGTGAACGGATTGTGGATGCGGTGGGCGCTCTCGCTGACGTTGAAGATCCGGGGGATGTCCATGAGTGGCCCGCCTTTCTTGCGTGAATGGATGTGGCGCGCCACCAATAGCACTCCCGGCCGCGGCCGAAACGTCCGTCCGACGTACTATTCCCGAACCCTGGGCGGGTCCGACACCCTCGCCGCTTCCCCGCCAGCATGAAGCCGGTGCCCCCACGTCTGGTGAGGGTCGGCCATGATGAAAAAGGCCCGGCGCTTGACCGGGCCTTTCATGGGATCGTTCGTTGGCGCGGCTACTCGGCCGCCTCGCGCAGCGTCGGGGCGGCGCTGCGCACCGTCGCGTCGACATGCTTTTCGAACTTGCCGAAATTGTCGATGAACATGCCGACCAGGCGGTGCGCCTGGCGGTCAAACGCCGCCTTGTCGGCCCAGGTCGAGCGCGGGTCGAGGATCGCGGCGTCGACGCCTTCGACCGTGACGGGCACGGCGAAGCCGAAATTCGGATCGGTGCGGAACGCTGCCCCCTTCAGCGATCCGTCGAGCGCCGCGGCGAGCAGCGCGCGCGTCGCCCTGATCGGCATGCGCCGGCCGGTGCCGTAGGCGCCGCCCGTCCAGCCGGTGTTGACCAGCCAGCAGTCGACATCGTGCTCGGCGATCAGCCGGCGCAGAAGGTTGCCGTATTCGGACGGGTGGCGCGGCATGAAGGGCGCGCCGAAGCAGGTCGAGAACGTCGCCTCGGGCTCGGTCACGCCCTTTTCGGTGCCGGCGACCTTCGCCGTATAGCCCGACAGGAAGTGGTACATCGCCTGCGCCGGCGTCAGCTTGGCGATGGGTGGCATCACGCCGAAGGCGTCGGCCGTCAGCATGATGATGTTCTTCGGGTGGCCGGCCCGGCCCGTCGCGCTGGCGTTCGGGATGAAGTGCAGCGGGTAGGCGCAGCGGGTGTTCTCGGTCAGGCTGCCGTCGTCGAGATCGGGCACGCGGGACTCGTCGAGGACGACGTTTTCCAGCACCGTTCCGAAGCGACGCGTCGTCGCGAAAATCTCCGGCTCGGCCTCGGCGGAAAGGCGGATCGTCTTGGCGTAGCAGCCGCCCTCGAAGTTGAAGATGCCGTCCGGGCCCCAGCCGTGCTCGTCGTCGCCGATCAGCGTGCGGCTGGAATCGGCCGACAGCGTCGTCTTGCCGGTGCCCGAGAGCCCGAAGAACACCGCCGAGCGGTCGTCGGCGTCGACGTTCGCCGAGCAGTGCATCGGCATGACGTCTCGCGCGGGCAGGATGTAGTTGAGCGCGGTGAAGACAGACTTCTTCATCTCGCCGGCGTAGGAGGTGCCGCCGATGAGCACGATCAGCCGCGTCAGGTCGACGGCGATGACAGTCTCGGTGCGAGTCTCGTGCCGGCCCGGATCGGCGCGGAACGAGGGCAGGTTGATGATCGTCATCTTCGGCAGGAAGTCGTCCAGCGCCGTGGCGTCCGGCCGGATCAGCAGGTTGCGGATGAACAGCGAGTGCCAGGCATATTCGGTGATGACGCGGGTCGGCAGCGCGTTGGCCTCGTCGGCGCCGCCGACCAGGTCCTGGACGAAGAGTTCCTTGCCTTCGGCATGCGCCAGGAAGTCGGCATGGAGCAGGTCGAAATGGGCGCGGCCGATCGGCCGGTTGTTGTCCCACCACACATGCGCATCGGTGTTCTCGTCGCGCAAGACGAACTTGTCCTTCGCCGAACGGCCGGTGTGCTGGCCGGTATAGGCGACGAGCGCGCCGTGGGCGGTAAGCTTCGCCTCGCCGCGCCGGACCGCCTCCTCGTAGAGCGCAGCTTCGTTGAGATTGTAGTGGACCTTGCCCGCATTCACGATTCCCGCGGTCTCGATGCCGCAGGCGAGATTGCGTTTTCCGACTTCCTTCATGTTTGCTCCTCGAACAGCCTTCGCCGCACCAAACCGAAAGGCTGCCGGGAGGTTTGCATGCTCCATCCCGTTGGCCAGGAAGTCGTCAGAAACAGAAAAGCCAAGCGATATCAAATCATTAATCGATTTAAAAAATTTGAAAAACAGCTAAACCGTTTAAAGTCGAGATAATTTCGGCGACGTGCCCAAGGAATGGTCAGTCTGTGGCGTCCAATGAGCGGGTGTAAGGCAGGACTGAGACCACCCGCGCCCTTGCCTTGAAGGGCAACCGGGGTCTATGCCACATTTTGTACCCAATTTGTACGCCAATTGCCCCTTTCTCAAGGCAGGAAGGGACCCGCTCATGAGGGAGCCGCTTGACATGGCAACAATCGCGCTTGTCGACGACGATCGCAACATTCTGACGTCTGTATCGATCGCGCTGGAATCCGAGGGGTACCGCGTCGAGACGTTCACCGACGGTGCCTCGGCGCTGGAGGGGCTGTCCGCCCGCCCGCCGAACCTCGCCATCCTCGACATCAAGATGCCGCGGATGGACGGTATGGAGCTCTTGCGCCGCCTGCGCCAGAAGACCGACCTTCCGGTGATATTCCTCACCTCGAAGGACGACGAGATCGACGAGCTCTTCGGCCTGAAGATGGGCGCGGACGACTTCATCAAGAAGCCGTTCTCTCAACGCCTGCTGGTCGAGCGGGTCAAGGCCGTTCTGCGCCGGGCGAGCGCCCGCGAGGCGGCCGCCAAGGCGCCGACGAGCCAGCAGAAGTCGCTGGAGCGTGGCCAGTTGGTAATGGACCAGGAGCGCCATACCTGCACCTGGAAAGGCGAGCCGGTGACGCTGACGGTCACCGAGTTCCTCATCCTCCATTCGCTGGCGCAGCGACCCGGAGTCGTCAAAAGCCGCGACGCGCTGATGGATTCGGCCTATGATGAACAGGTTTATGTGGACGATCGTACCATCGACAGCCATATCAAGCGCCTGCGCAAGAAGTTCAAGGCGGTCGATGACGACTTCGACATGATCGAGACACTCTATGGAGTGGGCTACCGCTTCCGCGAGGCCTGAACATCTCGGAAAAATTCAGGATGGCGACGGATATTGAGGTCACGAAACCGGCCGCGGCGGGCAAGAAGCCCGTCCCGGCGGCGTCGCGCTTCATGGCGCGGGTGACCGTCTCGGTCCGCCGTTTCCTCGGCCACCACGTCTTCTCCAGCCTGACCAAGCGCATCCTGTTCCTGAACATGGCCGCGCTCGGCATCCTCGTCGTCGGCATCCTCTATCTCAACCAGTTCCGCGACGGACTCATCGACGCCCGGGTCGAGAGCCTGATGACACAGGGCGAGATCATCGCCGGCGCCATCGCCGCGTCTGCGACGGTGGAGACCGATTCGATCAGCATCGATCCTGAAAAACTCCTCGAACTTCAGGCCGGCGAAAGCCTGGCGCCCGGCTCGGATCAACTCGACAGCCTCGACTTTCCCATCAATCCCGAGCGCGTCGCGCCGGTCCTGCGGAGGTTGATCTCGCCGACCAGAACGCGGGCCCGTATCTACGACCGTGACGCCAACCTCCTGCTCGATTCCCGGCACCTCTATTCGCGCGGCCAGATTCTCCGCTACGACCTGCCGCCGGTGGAGGAGGAAGAACTGGACTTCTTCGAGCAGATCCAGAAGTTCCTGGCTGATATCTTCCGACGCACCGACCTGCCGATCTACAAGGAGCAGCCCGGCGGCAACGGCTCGGCCTTCCCCGAGGTGATGAACGCCTTGACCGGCAGCCCCGGCACGGTGGTGCGCGTCAGCGAGCAGGGCGAGCAGATCGTCTCGGTCGCCGTGCCGATCCAGCGCTTCCGCGCCGTGCTGGGCGTACTCATGTTGAACACGCAGGGCGGCGACATCGACAAGATCGTCGCCGCCGAGCGCAAGGCGATCCTTCGCGTCTTCGGTGTCGCCGCCCTGGTCAACGTGCTGCTTTCGATGATGCTCGCCTCGACGATCGCCAATCCGCTGCGGCGTCTCGCGGCGGCCGCCGTACGCGTGCGCCGCGGCGTCAAGAGCCGGGAGGAGATCCCCGATTTCTCCGACCGCCAAGATGAGATCGGCAACCTCTCCGTCGCCGTCCGAGACATGACTAACGCGCTCTATGCGCGGATCGAGGCGATCGAGAGCTTTGCGGCGGACGTTTCCCACGAACTGAAGAACCCGCTGACCTCGCTGCGCAGTGCCGTGGAGACTCTGCCGCTCGCCAGGAACGACACATCGCGCAATCGTCTCATGGAGATCATCCAGCACGACGTGCGCCGGCTCGACCGCCTGATCACCGACATCTCCGACGCCTCCCGCCTCGACGCCGAACTGGCCCGCGAGGACGCCCGCCGTGTCGACCTGAAGAAGTTCGCCAGCGACCTGGTCGACGTGTCGCGCGAGGTGGGCGCGCGCAAAAAGGCGGTGGAGATCGAGTTCCGCGCCGCCAAGCTGCCGCAGGGCGTGAAGGGCTATTTCGTCATGGGTCACGATCTCAGGCTGGGACAGGTGATCACCAACCTCATCGAGAACGCGCGGTCCTTCGTTCCCGAAGGTCACGGTCGAATCCTCGTCGCGCTGTCGCGCGCCGGGCGACACAACGTGCTCACGGTCGAGGACAACGGGCCCGGCATCCGCGCCGAGAACATCGAGCGGATCTTCGAGCGCTTCTATACCGACCGCCCCGCCGGCGAGGCATTCGGCCAGAATTCCGGGCTGGGGCTCTCGATCAGCCGGCAGATCGTCGAGGCGCATGGCGGCCAGCTGACAGCGGAAAACATCGCGGGTACCAAGCCGGGCGACGTCCGGGGTGCCCGATTCATCGTCACACTGCCGGCTGAAGCCTGATCCGTGGCTCCCCTGCAATTGCATGCGACCACCATACTGCTCGGGGACCGCGGCGTCCTCATCACCGGCGATTCCGGAGCCGGGAAGTCGACGCTGGCGCTCTCGCTCGTCCTCCGGTGCAGGTCAGCCGGTCTGTACGCGGCTCTGGTCGCCGACGACCGCACCGACATCGAGGCGCGACACGGGCGTCTGCTGGCGTCGGTCCCCGAGCCGATCGAAGGGCTGATCGAGGTCTACGGTCTCGGCCCCCGCACCGTTCCCCACGAAAGGCGCGCGATCGTCGACCTTGTGGTCCGGCTCGTCGAACCGGGCCTGGCGCCGCGTTACCAGGAAGGTGAGGGCGAGGCGGTCGCGGGATGCGCGGTGCCTTGCCTCGCCCTGCCGCAACGTCAGTCGGAATCGGCTTGCGCGGCTGTCCTTTCATGGCTCCGCCTGTCTCCGTTTCGATGATTTCGTACCGTGTCTACGCTCGGGATGCGGCGAAATAGCCTCGCGCATCGCAGATTTGCCCTTGTCATCTGATCGCGCGTCGACAAGATAGCGCTCCTGCCGCGGGGCAAGGCAGGCGGCGCTCGGTTTGCACGCCTTCTGGAAGGATCATGACGGGAGCCAAAGCAGAATGATCGGACTCGTGCTGGTCACGCACGGTCGGCTGGCCGAGGAATTCCGCAATGCCGTCGAGCATGTGGTCGGACCCCAGGACAATTTCGAGACGGTCGCGATCGGTCCGGACGACGACATGGAGCAGCGCCGCCGCGACATCATCGACGCCGTGGCGCGCGCGGATACCGGGGCGGGGGTCATCGTGCTCACCGACATGTTCGGCGGAACCCCGTCCAACCTGTCGATTTCGGTGATGGAATCGGGCCGTGTCGAGGTGATCGCGGGCATGAACCTTCCCATGCTGATCAAGCTCTCCGGCGTGCGCAAGACCGACGACATGGCCAAGGCGCTGTCGGAGGCGCAGATGGCGGGACGAAAGTATATCAACGTCGCCAGCCAGCTTCTGACGGGGAAGTAGGCCGCCCGGGTTCCCGCATGACTGGCCAGACCATTTCCCGCGAACTGCCGATCGTGAACCAGCGCGGCCTGCATGCCCGCGCGTCCGCCAAGTTCGTCCAGCTCGCCAGCAGCTTCGACGCCGAGGTCACGGTCGAGAAGGAC
The DNA here is from genome assembly GCA_937958475.1 of uncultured Mesorhizobium sp. Lineage (GTDB taxonomy): Bacteria > Pseudomonadota > Alphaproteobacteria > Rhizobiales > Rhizobiaceae > DUSC01. The sequence goes on from CALFXR010000217.1 coordinate 31,799, forward strand.
GGCGTCGCGGTCGGCGGGACATCGATCATGGGGCTGATGATGCTCGCCGCCAGCCCCGGGTGCCACATCCGGGTTTCCGCCGTCGGACCCGACGCGGTGCGCGTCATGGACGCGCTTGCGGCGCTGATCGCCGACCGCTTCGGCGAGGACGTCTGATCTTCGGCGACATGCACAGATAACGATTTCTTTATATCCCATTGTCGGCCGCGGGCCGATCTGGTAGTCAGGCCGCAGAATTCGCGCCCGACCGCATGCCCGCGCGGGCGCGCGATATCCTACCGATTGGAGAAGACGCCGTGGCTTTGGACAAGGATTACGTAGTCGCGAACATCGCGCTGGCCGACTGGGGCCGCAAGGAAATCGACATCGCCGAGACCGAGATGCCCGGTCTGATGGCCTGCCGCGAGGAGTTCGGCGAGGCCCAGCCGCTGAAGGGCGCGCGGATCACCGGCTCCCTGCACATGACCATCCAGACCGCTGTGCTCATCGAGACGCTGATGGCGCTGGGCGCCCAGATCCGCTGGGCTTCCTGCAACATCTTCTCGACCCAGGACCACGCCGCCGCGGCAATCGCCGCCACCGGCACGCCCGTCTTCGCCGTCAAGGGCGAGTCCCTTGAGGAGTACTGGGACTACACGGACAGGATCTTCCAGTGGGCTGACGGCGGCCTCACCAACATGATCCTCGACGACGGCGGCGACGCCACGATGTACATCCTCATCGGTGCGCGCGCCGAGGCCGGCGAGGACGTGCTGTCCAACCCGAAGAGCGAGGAAGAGGAATACTTCGTTGCCCAGGTGAAGAAGCGCATGAAGGCCTCGCCCGGCTTCTTCACGCGGCAGAAGGAGGCCATCCGCGGCGTCACCGAGGAGACCACCACCGGCGTCAACCGGCTCTACCAGTTGCAGAAGAAGGGGCTGCTGCCCTTCCCGGCGATCAACGTCAACGACTCGGTCACCAAGTCGAAGTTCGACAACAAGTACGGCTGCAAGGAATCGCTGGTCGACGGCATCCGCCGCGGCACCGACGTCATGATGGCCGGCAAGGTCGCTGTGGTCTGCGGCTACGGCGACGTCGGCAAGGGCTCGGCCGCCTCGCTGCAGGGCGCCGGCGCCCGCGTCAAGGTCACCGAGGTCGATCCGATCTGCGCGCTACAGGCTGCCATGGACGGCTTCGAGGTCGTCACGCTCGAGGAAGCTGCGCCGAACGCCGACATTGTCATCACGACGACCGGCAACAAGGATGTCGTCACCCTCGATCACATGCGCATGCTGAAGGACATGGCCATCGTCGGCAACATCGGCCACTTCGACAACGAGATCCAGGTCGCGGCGCTGCGCAATCTCAAATGGACCAACGTCAAGCCGCAGGTCGACATGATCACCTTCCCGGACGGGAAGCGCATGATCCTCCTCTCGGAAGGCAGGCTGCTCAATCTCGGCAACGCAACGGGCCATCCGAGCTTTGTCATGTCGGCGTCGTTCACCAACCAGACGCTGGCCCAGATCGAGCTGTGGACGAAGCCGGGCGTGTACGAGAACAAGGTCTACGTGCTTCCCAAGCATCTCGACGAGAAGGTCGCCCGCCTGCACCTCGGCAAGCTCGGTGCCAAGCTCACCCAGCTATCCGACGAGCAGGCGGCCTATATCGGCGTGACGACGCAGGGTCCGTTCAAGGCGGAGCACTACAGGTACTGATCCAGAGCAGATCGACCACAATATATTGATGCCGGGCAGTAGATCTTCTGCCCGGCATCTTTTTTGCGCGAAAGCCTTCTTCACGCCGATTCGACCAGAGTTTATTGTCACCTGATTCGTGACGCCCCCGACCCTGGGGATGGGGAGAGAGGGGCGCGCGGCAGGGCGGTCTTGCATTCAGGCGGCGGAGAGGAACAAGACATGCCGGGCGAAGACCCGCTTGCAGCGGGAAGGGCCGTATCCGGCGGCCCGAGCGATTCGGGGAGAGATCCCGCTTGCGCCTCCTCGGGGCGCGGCAACCGCTTTCTGCCGAAAGCTACCGGGCGCCTCGCCGCGATCTTCGCCGGTCTTTCGCCGGCCGCGGCAGCGGCGCAGACCGGTGCCGGCCTCCCTCTCGAAAGCAGCCCGATCGGGACGTTCGAAGTGATCCAGTTCGCGGTTTTCGCCGGCGTTCTCGGCGCCGCGATGCTTTCGGCCATCTGGCTGATCAGGGAGCGCACGCGCATCGCGACGGAGAACGCGGACCTGCGCGGCCGGGTCGCGGACCTCAATGCAGCGCTGCAGCGGTCGGAGGCGTTGCTGAACCTGCGCGACCAGCGGATCGTCGCGTGGAGCGGCGACAACCGCAAGCCGGAACTGATCGGATCGCTGCCGACGGAAAGCGGCGTGCCCGACGAACGCGGCGCTTTCCTCGCCTTCGGTCGCTGGCTGTCGGCGCGATCGGCCGCTGCCCTCGAGCAAGCGATCAATGCGTTGCGCGAGAAGTCGAATCCCTTCGACTTGGCGGTCGAGACCCTCGGTGGCGCGCCGCTTGAGGTGCAGGGACGCAAATCTGCCCAGCATGCCTTCGTCCGTTTTCTCTCGCTGTCGGAAACCCAGCGGGCGAACGCCCGGCTTCGTCTGGAAAACCAGCGCCTGTCATCCGAATACGATACGCTCGCATCCCTCATCGAGGCGCTGGACATGCCGTTCTGGCTGCGCGGCGTCGACGGAAGGCTGCGCTGGGTGAACCGCGCCTACGCCGAAGCAGTCGAGGCCGCGGATCCGGAAACCGCCGTGCGCGAGGCGAGGGAATTCCTCGGCACGCAGGCGCGCGAGGCCATCGCGGCGCGCCACCATGCCTCCGCGGTGTTCGGGCAGACGCTCTCGACCGTCGTTCGCGGCGACCGGCACATGTACGCCATCACCGACGTCGCCGGCCGCGGCGGATCCGCCGGCATCGCTGTTGACCGCAGCGAGATCGAGGTCGTCCGCGAGGAGTTCGAGCGTACCGTGCGCAGCCATGGCGACACGCTCGATCAGTTGACCACGGCCGTGGCGATCTTCGATGTCGGAGAAAAGCTCCGCTTCTTCAACCAGGCGTTTCAGAAGCTCTGGAACCTCGATACGGCGTTTCTCGAGAGTGCACCCGAGAACGCGTTGCTGCTCGACCGGCTGCGTAGTGACGGCAAGTTGGCGGAACAGCCCGAGTGGCGCCGCTGGAAGGAAACGGTTCTCTCCGCATATCGGGCCGTCGAGTCGCAGGAACACTGGTGGCATCTGCCGGACGGGCGCACGGTGCGCGTCGTCGCCAATCCGCAGCCCAAGGGTGGCGTCACCTGGATCTTCGAGAACCTCACCGAGCGGATCGACCTCGAAAGCCGCTACAATGCGGCGGTGCGCGTACAGGGCGAGACCCTGGACAATCTCGCCGAGGGCGTGGTCGTCTTCGCCCCTGACGGGCGTGTCCGCCTCTCCAACCCGACTTTCGCCAGCCTGTGGGGGTTGACCGCCGAACGCATACAGCGCGACACGCATATCGCTGCGATCCGCACCGAGTGCGACAAGCTCGCGGTGGACAGCCCATGGGAAGGCTTCGTCGCTTCGGTGACCGGCTTCGACGACGAACGCCGCGACCGCCACGGCCAGGTCGAACTGAAGAACGGCGTCGTGCTGCGCTACGCCGTGATCCACCTGCCGAACGGACTCGTCATGATGACGTTCGTCGACGTCACCGACAGTGTCAACGTCGAGCGCGCATTGCTCGACAAGAACGAGGCGCTGCAGCGTGCCGACCAGCTGAAAAACGATTTCGTCCAGCACGTCTCCTACGAACTGCGCTCTCCGCTCACCAACATCATCGGCTTCACCGAACTGCTCGGCCTTCCCGACACCGGGCCGCTGACGCGGAGGCAGAGGGAGTATGTCGACCACATCGGGACGTCGTCGTCGGTCCTGCTCACCATCGTCAACGACATCCTCGACCTTGCGACGGTCGACGCGGGCATCATGGAGCTCGATATCGGCGAGGTGCGCATCGAGCAGACGATCGCGGCGGCCGCGGAGGTGATCGCCGACAGGTTGCGCGAGCATTCGATCGAGCTGCGCATTGATTCCGTGAGGGCGCCGGCATCGTTCAGCGGGGACGAGCACCGCGTCCGCCAGATTCTGTCGAACCTTCTGAGCAACGCCGCGAACTATGCGCCAGAAGGAAGCGTCGTCACCTTGTCCTGCGTCGCCCGCGGCGAGACGGTCGAGTTCTCGGTCCACGACAACGGCCCGGGAATGCCGCCCGAAGTCCTGGACACGGTCTTCCGACGGTTCGAATCGCATGCCAACGGCGGCCGCCGGCGCGGTGCCGGCCTCGGCCTGGCGATCGTCAAGAGCTTCGTCGAGTTGCACGGCGGCGCGGTCTCGATCGAATCGGGGGCGGATCGCGGCACGACCGTCACCTGCCGGTTCCCGATGGTGCCGTCCGGCGTCCGCATTGCCGCGGAGTAGTCTTCGATGACCGGTGTCGCGCTGGAGCGCATGCTGCCTGACGAGCGGGCGACCGCGGAGTTCGGCGAAGACATCGCCGCCGCCCTCCGGAGCGGCGACGTCATCCTGCTCGAAGGTGATCTCGGAGCCGGCAAGACGACTCTGGCACGAGCTCTGGTTCGCGCGCTGGCGGACGACCCGCAACTCGAGGTTCCGAGCCCGACCTTCACCCTCGTCCAGGCCTATGCGACGCGGATTCCGGTCGCCCACGTCGACCTCTATCGGCTCGCCTCGCCCGACGAGATCGATGAACTAGGCCTCGACGAGGCGGCACGGTCGGGCGCGGTGCTGATCGAATGGCCGCAGCGGGTGGCCGGGCGGCTGCCATCCGAGGCTGCGACGATCGCGTTGGCGGATCACGGTGTCGGCAGGATTGCGCGGATCTCGGGTCCCCGGCCCTTTCTTGCGCGACTTGCCCGCTCGCTGGAGATTCGCGCCTTCCTGGACAACGCCGGATGGAACGGCGCGTCGCGCGCATTCCTGACGGGCGACGCCTCCGCGCGCGGCTACGAAGTCGTGTCGCTGCCGGGACGGCCGGACCGCATCGTCATGAACGCGCCGACGTTACCACAGGGCCCGGCGATCCGCGACGGCCGTAGCTATGCCGAGATCGCCCATATCGCCCGCTCGGTCCACGCCTTCGTCGCCGTGGACCGGGTTCTGGCGGAAGCCGGGCTGGCGGTACCCGAAATCGAGGCGGCAGACCTGGACCGCGGCCTCCTCCTGATCAGCCATCTCGGCGACGGATCGTTCCTCGTCGACGGCACCCCGATCGCTGAGCGTTACGAGGCAGCGGCGCGCTTACTGGCGGACATCCACGGTCGGGCGTGGCCGCGGGAAGCGCGGCTCGACGGCGGGACCTACACGATCCCGTCCTTCGATCGCGCCGCCATGCTGATCGAGGCCGAGCTCCTGCTCGACTGGTATCTGCCCTTCGCCACGGGACATCCCGTCGCGGACCGCGACCGCGCCGATTTCCACGCTGCGTGGGATACGGTCCTCGACCGCATGGCGGGTTGCGAGACTTCGATCGTGCTTCGCGACTACCATTCGCCGAACATCATCTGGCGCCCGGAGCGACAGGGCCGCGACCGGCTCGGCGTCATCGATTTCCAGGACGCGCTGATCGGCCCCTCCGCCTATGACGTCGCTTCGCTGGCGCTCGACGCACGCGTCACCATTCCTGAGCAGCTGGAGCGGTCGACCGTCGCCGCCTACGCGGAAGCCCGCGCGGCGGCCGGCGTCTTCGACCGCACCGCCTTCGAAGCGGCTTATGCGATCATGGGCGCGCAGCGCAACTCGAAGATCCTCGGCATCTTCGTCCGTCTCGACCGGCGCGACGGCAAGCCGGCCTACCTGCGCCACCTGCCGCGGATCCGCGCGTATCTCGCGCGCACGCTCGCCCATCCGGCACTCGCCGAAGTCCGTGCCCTCTATGCGCGCTTCGGCCTCGGCACGGAGGTTTCGTCGTGAAGGGCGATGTCGTCGACACGGCGATGGTGCTTGCCGCCGGCCTCGGCAAGCGCATGCGACCCATTACCGACACGCTGCCGAAGCCGCTGGTGCGCATCGCCGGCAAGACGCTGCTCGACCGGGGGTTGGACAGCCTCGCTGCGGCGGGCGTGACCAGGGCGGTCGTCAACGTCCACCATCTCGGCAACCAGATCGTCGCGCATGTCGCCGGGCGCCAGCGACCGCGCGTGGTGATCTCCGATGAGAGCGACCGGCTGCTCGATTCGGCGGGCGGCATCGTCCGCGCTCTGCCGCTGCTTGGGCCCGATCCGTTCTTCATCCTCAATGCGGACACCTTCTGGATCGACAGCGGCCGCTCGAACCTCGAAGATCTCGTCCTTGCCTGGGACGCCGGGACGATGGATATTCTGCTGATGCTCGCCGATCTAGGCTCCGCCACTGGTCATTCCGGCGGCACTGACTTCATCGTCGCCCCTGGCGGGCAGCTGGCGCGCGCCGCCGGCGCGGCGGAAGGCCTGATCTATGCCGGCGTGGCGATCGTACATCCCCGCATCTTCGCGGGCGCGTCCGCGGAGCCGCATTCGCTCAACCTCTACTTCGACCGGGCGATCGCGGCCGGCAGACTGTTCGGCCATAAAATAGACGGCCACTGGATCACGGTGGGCACTCCCGATGCCATCGCGCCGGCCGAAGCCGCGATGGCGCGGGCGACCCCGGCCGGACGATGACGGCGCGCAAGCCGCCGAGGGTCTTCTCCATCGCTCCCGGCGTGCCCTTTCTCGCGACACTGGCGAAGTCTCTGGTCTCGGGCGAACTCGTGCCCGGCATCCGCTTCGACGGCGATCCGCTGGCGCTCGCCGACGCGACGATCTACGTGCCGACCCGCCGCGCCGCGCGGGCGCTGCGCTCGGCCTTCGTCGATCTCGCCAAGGGGCGGCCGGCCATCCTCCCGGCGGTCCGCGCGCTCGGCGAGTTCGATGAGGACGGCAGCATCCTCGACGGGACGTTGCCCGATGTCGCCGACGTGGCCCCGCCGGTCGAGCCGCTCGAACGTGTCTTGCTGCTGGCGCCGCTGGTCCAGGCCTGGAAGCGACGCCTGCCCGGCCATGTGGCGCAACTCTACGGCGAGGAGGTCATCGTCCCGGCGTCGCTCGCCGATGCCGTCTGGCTAGCGCGCGACCTTGCCACGCTGATCGACGACATCGAGACGGAGGCGGCCGACTGGTCGCGTCTCGGCGAGCTGGTTCCGGCCAGCCTTGCCGGCTGGTGGCAGGTGACGCGCGAATTCCTGGAGATCGTCACCAGCCTGTGGCCGCAGGTGCTGGCTGAAAGAGGCCGCTCCGATCCCGCCGCCCACCGCAATGCGCGCATCCGGGCGGAAGCCGCGCGCCTCGCAGCCCGGCCGTCCGGAGGGCTGGTTATCGCCGCCGGCTCGACCGGCTCGATACCGGCGACGGCCGACCTGCTCTCCGTGATCGCGCGGCTCGATACCGGCGCCGTCGTACTTCCCGGGCTCGATCGCGAGATGGACGAGCGGTCGTGGTCGGTGATCCGCGGCGCGCGGCCGGCACCCTCGGTCCTCGGCCATCCGCAGTACGGCCTCGCACGGCTCCTTGCCCGCATCGGCATCGGCCGCGAAGAGGTCATCGACATCGGCACGCCGGCCCCGGCGCTGGCCGGGCGTCGTTCCCTGATCGACGAGGCTCTGCGGCCGGCCGAGACGACCGACCTCTGGGTCGAACGGCGCGCGGCCTACACGGCTTCCGGCGTGGCCGGAGCCTTCGCAGGCGTATCGCTTGTCGAGGCGCCGAACGAGCGCGACGAGGCAGCGGCAATCGCTGTCGCGCTGCGCCTTGCCGTGTCCGAGCCCGAACGGACGGCTGCACTGGTCACCGGCGACCGCAACCTGGCGCGGCGGGTGGCGGCGGAATTGCGCCGCTTCGGCATCCGCGCCGACGATTCCGGCGGTACGCCGCTTTCGTCTACCGCGCCGGCCGGATTGCTCGCGCTGATGCTCGAAGCGGTGTTCCGCCCCGGCGATCCGGTGCCCGTGCTGGCGCTGCTGAAGCATCCACTGCTCCGTCTCGGCCGCGCGCGGGCCGTGGTCAGGACGGCGGCCGAGACGATCGAACTCGTCGCCCTGCGCGGCGGCACCGGAAGGCCGGATATCGCCACGCTCGGTACGCTCTTCGAGGCGCGACTCAAAGGCCTTGCGGCCGAGGCACGGAAGCCCGCTTGGCATGCGCGCATCACCAAGACGCGCGAGCAAGCCGCATGCGAGGTTCTCGCCTCGCTCGATGATGCGCTGATGGGGCTCGTCGCCTGTCGTCGGACGGTGAGGCCGCATGGCGATCTGGCGCGGATCACAATCGCCGCCCTGGAAGCGCTGGGCCGCGACGAGATCGGCGCCTTTTCGCATCTCTACGACGGCGACGCCGGCGAGCGCCTTGCCGGGGTGATGCGGTCGCTTATCGGGGCGCAGGCCTCTGTCGACGTTCTCGCGGAAGAGTGGCCCGACATACTTGGCGCGCTGACCGGCGGGGAGACGGTGAAGCCGTCCGCGGCCGGCGACAGCCGCGTCGCCATCTGGGGCGCGCTGGAGGCGCGGCTGCAATCCGTCGACACGCTGGTTCTCGGCGGCCTCAACGAGGGTTCGTGGCCGCGCAAGGCCGAGGCCGACCGCCTGATGTCGCGCATGATGAAGTCGGGCGTCGGCCTGGAGCCGCCGGAACGGCGCATCGGCCAGGCCGCTCACGATTTCGTCATGGCGATGGGAACGGAGAAGGTGGTGCTCGCACGGTCGGTGCGCTCGGACGACGCGCCGGCCGTCGCCTCGCGCTGGCTGCAGCGGCTGTTCGCCGTGCTCGGATCCGACCGCGTCGCCGAGATGCGCGCGCGCGGCGCGGGCTTCCTCGGCCTCGCCCGCTCCATCGACGACGGCGCGCCGGCGTCGGCCTTCTCGCGGCCGGCCCATGCACCACCGCTCGAGGCGCGGCCGAAGCGCTTCTCCGTCACCGAGATCGAGACGCTGCGCCGCGATCCGTACGCGATCTACGCCAGGAAGATCCTCGACCTGCGCCCCCTCGATCCGCTGCTGCGCGAGCCGGGCGCGGCCGAGCGCGGCACCCTGTTCCACGACGCGCTCAGCCGCTTCGTGCTTTCCGGCGCCGATCCCTATGCCGACGATGCCGCGGTCAGGCTGGTCGCCTGCGGACGCGCGGCCTTTGCCGTGGCGGCCCTTCCCGCCGACGTCGAGGCAGTGTGGTGGCCGCGTTTCCTGGCGCTCGTGCCCGGCATCGTCGCGTGGGAGCGCGACCGCGGCGCCGGCACCGACCGGCGCTTGGCCGAGGTGCGCGCCGACGATCTCGAAGTCGGCGCAACGGGCGTGAAGCTGTCGGGCTATGCCGACCGCGTCGACCTTCTGCCCGCGGGGTACGCCGACATACTGGACTTCAAGACCGGTTCGAGCCCGTCGAAGGGCCAGGCGCACACGCTGCTCGCTCCGCAGCTGGCGCTCGAAGGCGCGTTACTGATGCGCGGCGCCTTTCGCGCCGCCGGCGCGCGCACGCCGTCGAAGCTCGCACATGTCCGGTTGCGGCCGAACGGTGAGGTCGAGGAGGAATCGATCCTCGACTTCAACCGCAGGCAGCGCAGCGCGCCGGACCTCTCCGAGGAGGCCTGGGAAAGGCTCGGCAAGCTGCTCGCCTACTATGGCGACCCCTTGGTCGGTTATCTGTCCAGGGCGTTGCCCTTCCGCGAAGGCGACACCGACGGCGACTATGACCATCTCGCCCGCGTCCAGGAATGGTCGTCGGTCGGCCCGGACGGGGGGGATGCCGAATGAGGCGCAAACCCAACGTCCCGCGCGAGACGGCGGAACTCCAGGCGCTTGCCGCCGATCCGGCGAACTCGGTCTGGGTGTCGGCGAATGCCGGATCGGGCAAGACGCACGTGCTCTCGCAGCGCGTCATCCGCCTGCTGCTCGGCGGCACCGACCCGGCCAAGATCCTCTGCCTGACCTATACGCGCGCCGCCGCCGCAAACATGGCGAACCGCGTCTTCAGAGACCTCGCCGCCTGGGCGGTCATGGACGATACGGCATTGTCGGCGCAGATCGCCGCGATCGAGGGGCGCGTGCCCGACACACCGACGCTCGGCCGCGCCCGGCGCCTGTTCGCCGATGCACTGGAGACGCCCGGTGGGCTGAAGGTGCAGACCATTCACGCCTTCTGCGAGGCAGTGCTGCACCAATTCCCGCTGGAAGCGAATATCGCCGGCCATTTCGAGCTGCTCGACGGGCAGATGGAGGCGGCGCTGTTCGCCGAGGCGCGCCGCGAGATGATCGCCGGCGCTTCGGCTGATGACAATCCGGGCCTCGCCGGCGCCTTCGCCGTTGTGCTGGAGCGCGGCGGCGAAAGCGGGCTCGACGACCTGCTCGGCGAGATCGTCCGGCGCCGCGACGAGCTTCGCAACCTGATCCGCGAGATCGGCGACGGCTCCGACCGGTTCGCGCCCCTGTTCGAGGAGTTCGGCTTCGAAGACCACGAGACGGCGGCGACGATCGCGCAGGCCGCCTGGCCGCTGCCCGGATTCTCGCCCGCCGAGTTCGCCGCGTTCGTGCGTGCCGCCGAGGCCGCCGACGCGCGCATCGTCCTCGACAGCATCGTTCCGGCCGCGGCACGGGCCTTCGCCGAGGCTGACCCGACCGCTCGGCTGCGCCTGCTCGCCGAGGGCTTCCTCAAGACCGACGGTACGCCCTACTCCGTCGAACGGACCTTCAAGAAGGACATGCGCGCCCGCCTGCCCGATATCGGCGAGCGCTATCTCGCCGCGGTCGAGGCGATCACGCGGGTAACCGAACGGCTGGCGCTGTTCCGCATGCTGGAAGGCAGCCGTGCGGCGCTGGTCGTCGCCGACTGGATGATCGCGCGCTACGAACGGCTGAAGCGCGCGCGCGGCTTCCTCGACTTCAACGACCTGATCGTCAAGACCGTCAACCTGCTCAGCCGGCCGGACGCCGGAAGCTGGGTCCAGTACAAGCTCGACCAGGGAATCGATCACATCCTCATCGATGAAGCGCAGGACACCAGCCCGCGCCAGTGGGACGTGGTGCGCCAACTCGCCGAGGAGTTCTTTTCCGGCGAGGGCGCGCGTGACCTCAAGCGGCGCACGATCTTCGCCGTCGGCGACGAGAAGCAGTCGATCTACTCGTTCCAGGGCGCCGATCCGGCCGCCTTCGCCGAGACCGGCCACGCCTTCTCCGGTAAGGTCGCGGCGGCCGAGCAGAGCTTCCGCCATGCGCGCCTGACCTGGTCGTTCCGCTCGACGGGCGACGTGCTCGACGCGGTCGACCGTGTCTTCGCCCGGCCGGAGGCGCGAAAGGGGCTGAGCCGCGACGACGATCCGGTCGAGCACAAGCCGATCCGCACGGCAGAGCCGGGCTATGTCGAGGTCTGGCCGACGATCGGGACATCCGCGGTGCAGGAGCCGGAAGACTGGGCGACTGCGATAGACCTCGCCAGCGCCCCTGCGGTCCAGGTCGCCGAGCTGGTCGCTGCAACCGTCGAGCACTGGCTGGATTCCGGCGAGCGGCTGGAGGCCTCGGGCCGGCGCATCACGCCCGGCGACGTGCTGGTGCTGGTTCGCAAGCGCGACCGCTTCGTCCATGCGCTGACCCGCAGCCTGAAGCTGCGCCATATCGACGTCGCCGGCGCCGACCGGCTGAGCCTGCCCGACCATATCGCGGTGAAGGACATGATCGCGCTCGGTCGGGTCGTGCTGCAGGCAGAGGATGATCTGTCGCTTGCCGCGCTGCTGCGCAGCCCGGTGTTCGGCCTCACCGAGGACGAACTGTTCCGCCTTGCATGGGATCGTGGCACGGGGATCTCGCTCGCCGCTGCGCTGCGCCGTGCTGCGTCGGGAGACCAGCGCATGGCGGCGATCGCGGCGCAGCTCGACGCCTGGGCGACGGATGCCGCTTTCCGCCCGGTCTTCGAGTTCTATGCCGGCGTGCTCGCCGGGGCGGGCGGCCGCGATGGCGTGCGCAAGAGGATGGTCGCGCGGCTCGGGCGCGAAGCCGGCGACATCCTCGACGAATTCCTCAACTTCTGCCTGGCTCAGGAGCGCACTGGTCTGCCGGGGCTGGAAGCCTTCCTCGCCACGCTGGAGAGCGCTGGTCCCGAGATCAAGCGCGAGATGGACCAGACGCGCGACGAAGTGCGCATCATGACGGTCCACGCGGCGAAGGGCCTCGAAGCGCCGGTGGTCTTCCTCGTCGACGCCGGCGGTGCGCCGTTCAGCGACCAGCACCTGCCGCGTCTCGTCCCGTTCCAGCCGCCGCGCGGCGGATGGCGGGGCCCCGGCTACCTGTGGCGGTCGGGAAGCGACGTCGCCAACGAATTCTCAAGGAACGTATGCGGCGCACTGCGCGAGAAGGCCGAGGAAGAGTACCACCGCCTGCTCTATGTCGGCATGACGCGGGCCGAGGATCGCCTCATCGTCTGTGGCTACCACGGCAAGCGCGCGCCCAAACCGACGACATGGCACGCCCTGGTCCGCGACGCGCTGTGCGGCGCGGCCGAGACCGTCGAGAGGGTCGACGAAGCCACCGGCCAGACCGTGCACCGCTTCCGCACCACCACCACGCCGAGGCCGCCTGACGCCGGGCCCGAGGTTTCGGATGCGCCGGCGACGCGGATTGTCATGCCGGACGTCGACAGCCTCTACGGGGAGCTGCCCGCGGTTTCGGCGCTGCCGCGACCCATGGCACCGTCGGGCGCCTCGGCGGTGATCGATCCGGCCGGTCCCGCCGTCATCGCCGGCCGCTCGCCGGTGCTGGATGCGACCGACGAGCCGGGGCTGGCGGTGCGTCGCGGCATCGCCATCCATCGTCTTCTCCAGGCCCTGCCGAATGTTCGCGTCGACGAACGTGAGGCGGTCGCTCAGCGCTATCTCGCCAGGGCGGGCGAGGACTGGCCGGACCAGGAGCGCCGGCTGGCGCTCGACAGCGTCCTCGCCGTACTCGGCGACGAACGCTTCGCGCCGATCTTCGCCGAAGGCTCGCGGGCAGAGGTTTCCGTGATGGGGCCGCTGACCGTCCGAGGCGTTGAGCGGGCGGTTTCGGGGACGATCGACCGGCTGGCAGTCACCGAAGACGAGGTCCTGATTGCAGATTTCAAGACCAACCGGCCGCCGCCGCGCGATCTGTCCGAAGTGCCGGAAGCCTACATCCTCCAGCTTGCCCTCTACCGGGCGCTGCTTCGCCCGATCTATCCCGGGCGCCGCGTGTCGGCCGCGCTCCTGTTCACCGAGGCGCCCTCTCTCGTTCCGGTTCCCGAACAGGTGCTGGATCGCGCCATGTCGCAACTGGTCGAGTCCCGCGGCGAGCCGGACTGAAAGCGCGGTTCCGACGCGGGGTCGTCGGTCCAGCTCGCGCTACTGGTTGATCGTCTGGATCCACTCGAACACGGGCTGATAGAGCCGCAGCGCCCAGTTGGTGTCGCCGGCCGTTCCGACATTAACCCCGACGACGACGCGGGACTTGGCCTGGCTGTCGTAAAGGTAGATCGGCGCGCCGTCGGCGCCCCAGTCGAAATCGCAGTCGTGGGCGAAGTCGTAGTCGGAGATCCCCTCGGCGAGGATGTCGCAGGTCGACCGCCACATCGTGAAGTCGGTCTTGTCGCCGTGATAGCCGACGAGGTTACCCTTGAAGTCGCCGAGGTCGGCATAGTTCCAGTAAGCGAGCCAACCAAGCGAATCGCCGATCGGCTGCTGCAGGGTGATCAGCCCGATGTCGTAGGGCCAGACCGAGTCGTAGCCGCCGTCGTAATTGGTGACGAAGCCCTCGAAGACGTAGGCCGTGTCGTATTCGAAGCCGCCATAGGGGACGTCGTTCTCGCCGTTGAGCGCCGGCCAGAAGGTGAAGCCGTCCCGCCAGCCCCCCTCCTCGTCGTGGTTGTAGAGACAGTGGCCGGCGGTGAGGATGGTCTTGGGGCCGATGAGCGCGGCGGAGCAGCTCCACACCTCGCCCTTGGCGTTGGTCATCTCCAGGTAGCCGATCGTGGAATAGGGATAGGTCTTGGTATTGGTCACCCTGACGCGGTTGTCGCTGCCGACGACGGTACGCTCTGTGCCGGCTTCGGGCTCGACGGTCGTCGCCGGATCGAGCGCGCCGCGCTGGTCGCCCCCGCCAGCTTCGCCCCGGATCGCCCTTAGCACGTTCTCGCCAGGGGCGAGACGCACTTCTTTGCCGTCGCGGCCGCGACCGACGATCGTGAACGCTTTCTCCTGGGCTGCAGGATCGGTGAGGGCCGAGCGGCTGGCGCTGCGATCCGCCTGGATGCCCGGCGTCCGCTTGGCGCTGCGGTTCGTGAACGCGACGCCGCCCAGCGAGCGCGATGCTTCGCCGGCTTCGACCGTCTTGCCGGCGGAGTGGTCGGCGGCGAGGGCCGGCGCGGCGGAAAGCGCGGCGGCGATGGCTGCGGTACAAAAGAATCTGTGCGTGATCGTGGACATGCGAAATCTCCCAAAGCAGCAAGGAATTTCACGTTTTCCGAAGATGTTGTCATCTTCGTGATGCACGGCGGAGCGATCAGCAGCCGCCGAGGACCGGTTCGAGATAACAAGCCGGCAGTTGAATATTCGATTCGTATGCCGACGGACGCGGACGGAAATAGAAGAGACTGACCGGCTTGCTGCGTCGCTCGCTTCCGTCGGCGAATCTGGCGACCGTCTGGAACTGGTGGAAGGACGACATCTTTGCCCACATCTTCAGTCGCGCGGTATACTCGCGCACGGTCTTGTTGCCGCGCAGCGGCAGGTCGACGACGTAGTCGCGTTCGCCGACCCTGAGCTCCACGTCCTGGTAGCGCAGCGCTTCCGGCGAGCCGCCGAAGCCGTCGCCGCATTCGGCGAGTTCCTTCGGCAGTTCGATCACGGCCAGCGAGATGTCGACCTGGAACGTTTCGCTGGCCTGGTAGGTGTTGTCGTAGTCGTCGCTCCACTCGTAGTCGAACGTCCCGACCGCGGTGGTGAACAGCTTGTCCTCGCCCCAGACATAGTCGGCGAGTTCGCCGAAGCCGACCGTGTTGAAGACCTGGCTTCGGCAGACGTTGAGGCTGTCCATGGAAGGGCACTTGAAGCGTTGGCTCTCCAGCGTGGCGACATCGACGCCTGCTTCGGCGATGATGTCCCTGATCATCACGTCGGTGCCGCCGTCGAAGTCGACGATCGGCTGCGTGAAGGTGCGCGTGCCTTCGCCCTCGCCTTCTTCTCCGACGAAACGGAGCGATACGCTGGCGTTCTTCACGCCGCCCCAGCCGTGGTTGAAGACGGTGAAGGACGGGCGAAAGCCGACGCAGCCGAGGTGGTTGCCCAGCGACAGCATCGGCTTCCGGTAGGCGTCGCTTGCCGATACCCGGAGTTCCAGCCCGTCGAGCTTGACCCTGGATTTGTCCGTCGTGGCGAGATCGACTTCGACGAACGCGGGAGCATCTTCCCAGTCGATCCCCGTGAAGACGTAGTCCGACGTCGTGATCAGCCCGGTTCCGTTCCAGGCGTTGTTCATGTCCTCGTCGACCGGATAGATCGCCACGTCCTCCTCGCGCACCAGATGCTGGTACTGCATGTCGGCCTGCTGGGTCATGCGCTGGTCGACGATGGTGCCGATCTCGACCTTGCCGGCATCTCCGCCGCCCGACTGGGCGTGCAGCAGGCCGCCAATCCCGGCGTCGACCAGCCGATCGGGAAGCCCGCCACCCAGTTCGCGGTCCCGTTCCCATGTCGATTCGTAGCTGGTTCCGCCGGCCAACGTGACGCGACCCTTGCCGTGACGCAGGCCGTCGACAAAGGAGCCGGCATAGATCTCGCCGTTGCGCGACAGGAGCCGGCCCTGGCCGTGCGGCCGGCCATCGACGAACGCTCCCTCATAGCGATTGCCCGCTGCGTCGATGCGCAGACCCTCGCCGTCGAGAACACCCGCCTTCCAGGTACCCTCGAGAACCTCGCCCGAACGGATCTCGAGCCTGCCGGACCCGTCCGGGCGTCCGTCGCGCATCTCGCCCGAATAGACGCTGAAGACGGTCCGCGGATCGTAGCTCGCCGACCCCCGAACGCGCCAGACCAGCTTGCCCTTGCCCGACACGAGGCCGTCCCGGCCGACGCCGCCGCCTGTCTGGCCTTTGTCCGGCTCCCAGACGAAATCGAGGTTCTTCTCGGGATGCGGGTCCCAGACGCGGACCTTCCTGCGAACCACCGAGCGGCTGTCGTCCTGGTAGAGGATCTGCACCCTCTCGGACCAGGCGCCCGGTTCCGCCCCGGCCGGTGCATCGGCGAGCGCGGCCGTCGCCAGCAGGAGGGAAAGAAGCGCCACAGCGCCAGTTCGTCTGTTTAGCATTCTCCCCAACCCCCGCTCGCCCTCGCGGTCCGATCGCGTCCGACCCCCATTAAAACAGGGGCTTGACGGAGGCGCAATGCAGCTCGTCCCGGGGAAAAGACGAGACCGGCGGCAGATCGCTCCGCCGCCGGCCCGACAATGGGTGGGCCGGCCATGGCGCCGGCCGCGTCAGCCTACTTGTTCAGGCTGTTGATCCATTCCAGATAGGCGCGGTTGATGCGGACCGCGGTGTTGGCGTTCGGGCTCTCGGCGACGTTGACGCCGACCACGACGCGCTGGTTGTTGCCATCCATCGCATAGACCGAGCTTCCGCTCGAACCGGGATAGGTGTCGCAGTCATACTGGAAGTAGTCGTCGCCGATGTTCTCGGCGAGCACGCCGCAGGTCGCCCGCCACATCGTGCCGCCCGGCTTGTCGCCCGGATAGCCGACGATGTTCGCGGCGAAGTCGCCGAGGTCGTCGAAGTTGTTGTAGCCCAGCCAACCGAGCTGGTCGCCGACCGGTTCCGACAGGGTGACGATGCCGAGATCCCAGGGAACGACGGAGCCGTAGAAGCCCTGGTAGTTGCTGATGAAGCCCTCGACGACGTAGGCGGTCTCGTAGGAGTAGGCGCCGAACGGAACGTCGTCGGGACCGTTGAGGCCGGGCACGAACACGAAGTCGCTGAGCCAGCCGCCATCATCGTGGCTGTAGAGACAGTGCGCGGCCGTCAGCACGGTGCGCGGCCCGATCAGGGTCGCCGAGCAGCTGCCGTAGTTGCCGGAGGTCGACTTCGCCTCGAGATAGCCGATCACGCGGAACGGATAGGTCTTGGTGTTCTTGATCTGCACGCGGTCGTCGTCGCCGAAAACCTGGCGGTCGGCCTCGTCGCCGGCGGTGAAGGCCGGATCCTCGGCCTTGCGCTCCGCCGAGGTCTTCTTGGCGTCGGCCGGGGCGTTGAGTTCTTCCTTGATGATCGACTTCAAGGCGTCGCTCGGCGCGACCCGCAGTTCCTTGCCGTCACGGGAACGGCCGACGGCGGCCATCGAGCTGACGGCGGCCTCGTCGGTGACCGGCGCGGCGCGGCTCTCCTCGCCGTCTTCGAGCTTGGGCGACGGAATGGGCTTTACGGCGTCGCGGAGCACGTAGTCTTCCGCCATCGGGCTGCGCGAGGCTTCGCCCGATCCCTCGCTCCCTCCCGAATACTGTGCGTATGCCGCGCCCGACCACATGGTGGTGGCGAGCAGGGCGGGAAGGATGAGAGAAGATGCAAGTTTCTTCATGGTGAGACACTCCCAAAGTCAGCAAGGAGCCGGACAGAACTCAAAAATCGTGTCCAGATCGTGGTGGGCGAAAAATATCGCGCGGAACGACGCCGCCTCACGGCCGGCCACCGTGCCGACCGGCGGCTTCCCCGCGCCCGATCGCATGTTTCGCAGCAAACGCGATTCCGGGAAAG
Organism: uncultured Mesorhizobium sp.; assembly: GCA_937958475.1. Taxonomy (GTDB): domain Bacteria; phylum Pseudomonadota; class Alphaproteobacteria; order Rhizobiales; family Rhizobiaceae; genus DUSC01. The sequence continues at coordinate 49,599 of CALFXR010000217.1, forward strand.
AACACATTGACGTGAGGCGAAGCGGAACCGGGCGAAAAATGCACGGTTCGCGCCCGTTTCCGCCCGCCGCGACGATGGAAGACTGTCGTTGCGTCATGTGCCGCAAATAATCCAACATTGTCGCGGACAAATCGCTTCCGCCGTGGACCGATGAGGTCTTACATGGCGATGAACGGGCGGGGCCGGGGTGGTTCGCCCATCCGACAATAACGTCTCAGGAGGTTAGCTTGACAATCCATAGCCGGTTCAAACCGCTCGCCGCAGCGTCACTCCTGGCGCTCGCCGCGGCGCTTCCCGCTGCGCCCGTTGCGCTTGCCGACGACGGCATGACACGGCCGGAACTGTCGCCGATGCGCCGCGTTCCGCAGGCTCGCGCCGAACAGAATGCCAAGGGCGAAGGCGACCGCGTATTCGGCGGCAACGAGGCCGACAAGGGCGAATGGCCGTTCCAGGTGGCGCTGCTGACGAGCGAGATGCTCGACGAAAACGCGGCCTCGCAACCGGACGCCCAGTTCTGCGGCGGCAGCCTGATCGCGCCCGAGTGGGTGCTGACGGCTGCCCATTGCCTCTCCGACGGGGATGCGCCGATCGATCCGGCTTCGGTGACGATCCTCTCCGAGGCCACCAATCTCGTCGAGGGCAAACGCCACAAGGTCGCTGCCGTTTTCGTCCACGAGGGCTACAGCACGGCGACCCTCGACAACGACATCGGCCTGATCAAGCTCGCCGAACCCGCCAGCGCGCCTGTGATCAAGCTGCCGGCCTCACCGAGCCAGGACGCGGGCAAGGCGACGGTGATCGGCTGGGGCATGATGGAAAACGGCACCTTCCCCAACGATCTGATGGAAGTCGAGATCGACGTGGTCGAGAATGGCGCCTGCAACGCCGGCATCAAGGAGATCTATGCGCGGGACCTCACCGAGATCCTGCGCGGATGGTCGACGCGCATGCGCTACTCCGAGGATGCCGTGGCGATCGCGACCACGGCGATCGCCGCGACGATGAAGGATCCGCTGACACAGAACATGATCTGTGCCGGAACGACGACCGGTGAGCGCGATGCCTGCAACGGCGACAGCGGCGGGCCGCTTTTCCTGACCGGCGAAGGCGGTGCGACGCAGGTCGGTATTGTCAGCTGGGGCGAAGGGCCGCTCGATGCCGGCGCGGCTTGCGGGCACAAGAACGCCTATGGCGTCTACACCCGGCTGAGCAACTACACCGACTGGATCTCCGCGACCATGGCAGGCGGCAACGCGGCCGGCAGTGGATCCGGCAGCGGTTCGGGCGGCGGCGTGGGGACCGCGCAGAAGCCCTGATCGCCACGGGCGCGCAGATCGGATGAAGCGGCGGGCCGTGCCCGCCGCTTCTCATTCCTACCGGCTCCGGCCGGCCGGGATCTGGTCCCGACTCGGCGCAAACGGTCGGCCGGTGAGGTCTTCCGCCTCCTGACGAAGTGTTTCACCCCCGAATCGAAACGTGTTCCCCGGCCACATTCTCGCCGGCTGAGTGCCGCACTCGTCGCAACCTCCGCCCTTAGGCGCCCTCCGAGGTCAACTTCGGAGT
>CALFXR010000218.1 GCA_937958475.1 uncultured Mesorhizobium sp.
CGCGGAAGCGCGAGACGAGCCCGTCATAGCGCCCGCCGCCGCCGACCGAGCCGAAGCGGACGATCTGGCCCTCGTCGTTGGGGATCTCGGCGAGCAGCTCGGCCTCGTAGACCGGGCCGGTGTAGTATTCGAGGCCGCGGACGACGGAGGGGTCGATGCGGATGCGGCGACCACGGTAGCCAGCTTCATTGCAAAGAGCCGAAATGACACGTAGTTCCTCAACGCCTTCCTGGCCGATGGAACTGTCTTTCACCAGTCCTTGAAGCGCATTGATTGTCCAATCGTTCAGAACGTACACCGGCTCGTTCCTACCGCTGTAATGTTTCAATCTCTCGTAGACGTCTTCGTCCCCGAGTCTTCGTTCGGCGCGCCAAACATCTCCCTCGGCGATTGGCTGGAATGCCGACACGCAGGCGACAACTCGATCCGATTGTTCGCAACTCAGCCCCGCGCCTTTCGTAAAATCCCCTTCGCCTTCCTTCCCGCCGTCCCAGCGCCCCGGCCCAAGCAGCAGCCTGACGCCTTCCGGCCCGAACTTGTCCAGCTTGTCGATCGCCCTCAGCACGATCAGCCGGCGCGCAGCGTTCCCATCGCCGCCGAGGCCGATCGCCTCCAGCACGCCGTCGAGCACCTTGCGGTTGTTCACCCGGATCACGTACTGGCCGCGCGGGATGCCCAGCGCCTCCATCACGTCGGCCATCATCATCGCCATCTCGGCATCCGCCGCCACGCCCGGCGTGCCCACCGTGTCGGCGTCGAACTGCATGAACTGGCGGAAGCGCCCCGGCCCCGGCTTCTCGTTGCGGAACACCCAGCCCGAGCGGTAGCTGCGGAAGGGCTTCGGCAGCTTCTCGTAGTTCTCCGCCACGTAGCGGGCCATCGGCGCGGTCAAATCGTAGCGCAGCGACAGCCACTGCTCGTCGTCGTCCTGGAAGGAGAACACGCCCTCGTTCGGCCGGTCCTGGTCGGGCAAAAACTTTCCCAGCGCGTCGGTGTACTCGATCAGCGGCTGGTCGGCCGGCTCGAAGCCATAGAGCTCGTAGACCTCGCGGATCTTCGCCGTCATCTTCTCGACGGCGCGGATGTCCTCGGCCGTGCGGTCGGCGAAACCGCGCGGCAGCCGCGCCTTCATCTTTTCCGACTTGTCGGCCATGGATTTTGCCCGCTCGTGCACATGATCGCGCCAGCCGCGCGGGAGCGCGCGACGGCGCGCGTGTCCTAACCGATGCTCACCCGAGCGGCAAGGGCGGGGAGGCGCAGGTCGGGGAAGCAAGCGCGGCGTGGTTGGCGGGGGGCCCGCTTCGTCATGGCCGTCATTCCGGGTTTGCTGCGCGGCTCCGAAATGACGGAGGAGAAGCTCCCGGATGACGGGCGGTGAATCCCCGGATGGGGAGGTCTCGGAATCGAAAAGGGGCGGCATCGCTGCCGCCCCTGATAGGGAAGAACGCTGCGTTCAGAGCGCGTCCTTGACCTTTTCCTTCAGGTCGCCCCAGCCCTTCTGCACCTTGCCCTCCGCCTTGTCGGCCTTGCCTTCGGCCTCGGTGCGCGGGTTGTTCGTCACGCTGCCGGCCGTTTCCTTGACCGAGCCCTTTACCTGCTTGGCCGCACCCTTCACCTGGTCCTTGTTCATGTCGTTCTCCTGTTTTCCAACACGGGAGATCAACGGCCGTGTGTGGGGCGTGGTTCCCTACTTAAAGCAGGCCCGAATGCTGCAGCGTCTGCCAACCGGCGATGAGCATGATCAGCGCGCCGACCAACCGGAGCAACACGGTCTCCCGCAGCGCCTTGACCATCCACCCGGCCAGTGGTGCGGCGAACAGCCCGCCGACGATCAGCCCGGCGACGGCAGCCAGATTGTCGGAAATCTCGCCGGCCTCCTCCCAGTGACCGCTGACCACGGCGAACAGGAAGGTCAGCGACACCGACAGCGTGATCAGGAATTCGCTGGCGTTGACCGTGCCGATGACGTAGCGCGGCGCGCCGCCGGCGCCGAGCAGGCCGGTCGTGACGATCGGGCCCCAGCCGCCGCCGCCGGCCGCGTCGAGGAAGCCGCCAATGGCACCGAGCGGCGCTACGACGCCGGCCGAGACCGGTCGTGTCGGCAGCCTGCGGAACGAGCGGACAATGAGCCAGAGGCCGACGGCGGCGAGGTAGGCGGTGACGAAAGGCTTCATCGTCGTCCCGTCGATCGATGTCAGCACATAGGCGCCGAGGCAACCGCCGAGGATGCCGAACGGGGCCAGCCGCCGGAACAGGCGCCAGTCGATATTGCGGTGATAGAGATGCGCCGATCCGGACGCTGCGGTCGTGAACAGCTCTGCCGCGTGTACCGCAGCGGAGGCGTGTGCGGGCGACACGCCGAAGGCGAGCAGCGTCGTCGACGAGATGACGCCGTAGGCCATGCCGAGCGCGCCGTCGACCGCCTGCGCGAGGAAGCCGACGACGGCGAAGAGCAGGAATTCTTCCATGCGGGGTCCTCTCGCTGCTCGCGCAAAATACGGGCTGGTTTGCAGGCGACCAAGGAACCGTCTTCGCGCGATTTCTCCGGGCGGGAAACACGATTCCAATTTGCCCGCCATGTGGGGATCGCGGCGGCACCGGCGAATGCGGATCGGGCCATTGACAGGCGTGCCGCCTGGTGGCTCGCTCGGCTGTCCCGAAATCAGGGAAGCGGAGCCGTACCATGAAGTACGCACGTGCAGGCCGCGCCTTCCTCGTCGGTGCCGCCGCGTTGGCGGTCGCCTGCGGCATCGCCTACGCGGTCGCCTTCACGCTGACGGACCGATCCGCCATCGCCCGCGCCATCGCCTGGGGCGATGCCGACGTCGACGACCATACGCGCTTCCCCGCCCGCGCCGTGCCCGCTTCGGGGACGGCCTATGTCTACGAAAAGGCCGAGGGCTACCCCGACGGGCTGCCCGCGGCGATCGGCCTGCCAGGGGGCAAGAGCCTCGGCAATCTCCTTGCCGAGAGCGAGACGACCGCCTTCCTCGTCATCAAGGATGACCGGCTCGTCTATGAACGCTATTTCAACGGCTCCGGCCACGACGCCGTGCAGACCTCGTTCTCGGTCGCCAAGTCGTTCGGTTCCGCCCTGCTCGGCGCCGCGATCGCCGATGGCGCCGTCGGCAGCATCGACGACCCCGTGACGAAGTATCTTCCCGAGCTGCTGGAGCGCGACCCGCGCTTCGCCGCGATCGCCATCCGCCACCTCGTCACCATGTCGTCGGGCCTGCACTACGAGGAACACGGCCTGCCCTGGTCGGACGATGCGCTGACCTACTACGACCCCGACCTGCGCGGTCTCGCCCTGCGCAAGGCGCGCGTCGAGGAGGCGCCCGGCCAGCGCTTCCACTACAACAACTACAACCCGCTCCTGCTCGGCATGATCCTCGAACGCGCCACGGGGCGCAGCGTCGCCGACTATCTGTCGGAGAAGATCTGGAAACCGGTGGGCGCCGAGGCCGACGCCTCGTGGTCGATCGATTCTGAAGAGCATGGCTTCGAGAAGATGGAGAGCGGCATCAACGCCCGCGCCGTCGACTTCGCCAAGCTCGGATCGCTCTATCTCCACCGCGGCGCGTTCAACGGTCGGCAGATCCTGCCGGCGGAGTGGATCGACGCCTCGACGTCGCCGGCCCTTCCGACCGGCCTGGCCTTTTCGTCCGGCTACGGGCGGTGGTGGTGGACGCACGATGCCGAAGGTCTCGGCGCGTATTATTCGGCGCGCGGCAACAAGGGCCAGTACGTCTTCGTCTTCCCGTCGAAGGGCCTCGTGATCACCCGCCACGGCCGCGACTATGGTGGCGTCGACTGGAGCGGCGTCGCCGAGGCGGTCGCGCGGGCGTTCTGAGGTGCGACGGGCCGTTTCCGAAATGTGAAAAAGGGCGGCCCTCGCGAGCCGCCCTTCCCATGTCTGTCAGCCAGGTGGCTTGGATCAGAAGTCCATGCCGCCCATGCCGCCCATGCCGCCGCCCATGCCGCCCGGCATGCCGCCGGCGCCGGCTTCCTTCTTCGGCGCCTCGGCGATCATCGCCTCGGTGGTGACGAGCAGGCCGGCGACCGACGCCGCGTCCTGGAGGGCGGTGCGCACGACCTTCATCGGGTCGACGATGCCCATTGCGATCATGTCGCCATACTCGCCCGTCTGGGCGTTGAAGCCGAAGGTCGCGCCCTTGTTGTCGAGGATCTTGCCGGCGACGATCGAAGCTTCCGCACCGGCGTTCGTGGCGATCTGGCGGGCCGGAGCCTGCAGCGCGCGACGCACGATGTTGATGCCGGCCTGCTGGTCGGCATTGGCGCCGGTCGCCTTGATGGCGAGCGAGGCGCGCAGCAGCGCGACGCCGCCGCCCGGAACGATGCCTTCCTCGACGGCCGCGCGGGTCGCGTTGAGCGCGTCGTCGACGCGGTCCTTCTTCTCCTTGACCTCGACCTCGGTCGCGCCGCCGACGCGGATCACCGCGACGCCGCCGGCGAGCTTGGCCAGACGCTCCTGGAGCTTCTCCTTGTCGTAGTCCGAGGTGGTCTCCTCGATCTGGCCCTTGATCTGGGCGACGCGGCCCTGGATCTCGGCCTTCTTGCCGGCGCCGTCGACGATGGTGGTGTTCTCCTTGGAGATCGACACCTTCTTGGCGCGGCCGAGCATGTTCAGGCCGACGTTCTCGAGCTTGATGCCGAGGTCTTCCGAGATCACCTGGCCACCCGTCAGGATGGCGATGTCCTCGAGCATGGCCTTGCGGCGATCACCGAAGCCCGGCGCCTTGACGGCGGCGATCTTCAGGCCGCCACGCAGCTTGTTGACGACCAGCGTGGCCAGAGCCTCGCCCTCGACGTCCTCGGAGATGATGAGCAGCGGCTTCGAGGTCTGAACGACGGCCTCGAGGATCGGCAGCATGGCCTGCAGGTTGGAGAGCTTCTTCTCGTGCAGCAGGATGTAGACGTCTTCCAGATCCGCAACCATCTTGTCGGGGTTGGTGACGAAGTAGGGCGACAGGTAGCCGCGGTCGAACTGCATGCCTTCGACGACTTCGAGTTCGGTCTCGGCGGTCTTGGCTTCCTCGACGGTGATGACACCCTCGTTGCCGACCTTCTGCATCGCTTCCGCGATCATCCGGCCGATCTCGGTCTCGCCGTTCGCCGAGATCGTGCCGACCTGGGCGACTTCTTCCGAGGTCTTGATCTTCTTGGCGTTCTTGGTGAGGTGGGCGACGACTTCGAGGACGGCGAGGTCGATGCCGCGCTTCAGGTCCATCGGGTTCATGCCGGCGGCAACCGCCTTGTGGCCTTCCTGGACGATCGACTGCGCCAGAACGGTCGCGGTCGTGGTGCCGTCACCGGCGATGTCGTTGGTCTTGGAGGCGACCTCGCGGATCATCTGCGCGCCCATGTTCTCGAACTTGTCTTCCAGTTCGATTTCCTTGGCGACGGTAACGCCGTCCTTGGTGATGCGCGGCGCGCCGAAGGACTTGTCGATGACGACGTTGCGGCCCTTGGGGCCCAGCGTCACCTTCACCGCGTCGGCGAGGATGTTGATGCCGCGCAGCATGCGCTCGCGGGCATCACGGGAGAATTTTACGTCTTTAGCAGCCATGTTCGTAGCTCCTGGGCACTAGGCCCGTATTTCGGGATTGAACGGTGCGGCGATCGTGGAGATCAGCCGATGATGCCCATGATGTCGGATTCCTTCATGATCAGAAGGTCTTCGCCATTGAGCTTGACTTCGGTGCCCGACCACTTGCCGAACAGGACGCGGTCGCCGGCCTTGACGTCCAGCGGAACCAGCTTGCCGCTCTCGTCGCGCGCGCCGGAACCGACGGCGATGATCTCGCCTTCCTGCGGCTTCTCCTTGGCCGTATCCGGGATGATGATCCCGCCCTTGGTCTTCTCTTCGGATTCGACCCGGCGGACGACCACGCGGTCGTGGAGCGGGCGGAAGTTAGACTTAGCCATGATGTTCCTCTACGGAGTTGAAAGGTTTCCCCCGTCCGGCGGACCGGACTGTTAGCACTCGCGCATGGGGAGTGCCAACGTGGCGCGGAGATAGGCGCTCGGCTTTTACCTGTCAAGAAGCAACCCCGGTACGAATCGTTCGGCGCGTCCTGCGCCCAGCCTCAACGGCCTATTTCCTTCTCTCGATCCGGCGTGTCGCACCATCATTTTGCCGCCGAGGGCTGCTTGCATCATGAGCATGCTCATAATATATCCGGCTCATGAAAAGCGACGGAACCGAGAGGCTGGGCTTCCTCCTTCATGACGCGGCGCGCCTGCTGCGCAAGCGCTTCGAGGCGCGCGGCGCTGCCTTCGGTCTTTCGTCGGCACAATGGCGCCTGCTGGTCTGGGCGGTGAAGCATGAGGGTGTCCCCCAGGCGCGTCTCGCCGAACTGCTCGAGATCGAGCCGATCAGCGTCTCGCGCCTCGTCGACCGAATGGCGGAGGCCGGCTGGATCGAGCGCCGCCAGGACACGACCGACCGCCGCGTGCGCACGATCCACCCGACAGACAAGAGCCGGGCGGTGTTCGCGGAGGTGAAGCTGCTTGCCGCGGAACTCTACGAGGAAGCCCTCGCCGGCCTGTCGCCGGAGGTCCGCCGCGCCACGATAGAGGGCCTTACCGCCATCGTCGAAAACCTGTCCGCCGGCGATGCCAGTACGGACGCCGCAAACGCTTCGAAGGACGCAGCCGCATGAACGCCGTCGCCAAGATCAACGAGGACAGTGCGACGGCCCGGCCGGCCACTTCTTCCACCCATGTCTCCAACGAGGCCCCGCCGGTTGCGCCGGCAAAGCCCCGCCGCGGTCGTCTGCGCCGGGTTGCACTGATCGTTCTGCTCCCTGCCGGGCTCGCCATCGGCGGCGGCTATGTCTGGGTCACGGGCGGACGTTTCCAGGACACGGAGAACGCCAACCTGCGTCAGGCCAAGGTGTCGATCGCCGCTGACGCGCCGGGGCGCATCGTCTCCGTCGCCGTCGCCGACAATGCGAAGGTGAAGGCCGGCGACGTCCTCTTCATCGTCGACCCGGAGCCCTACCGAATCGCGCTTTCCCAGGCCGACGCCGCGATCGCCGTCGCCCGGCTCAACGTCGAGCAGCTTCGCGCTGCCCACCGGCAGGTCGTCGCGCAGGAGAGGGTCGCCGCCGGCGAGGCCGACTATTTCCGTTCGCAGCTCGCCCGCGCGACCGAGCTCGAAGGCAAGGGCATCAGCGCCAGGTCGGCGCTCGACGAAGCCCGCCATGACCTCGAAAAGGCCGAGGAGCAGCAGGCCGCCGCCCGCCAGGGCGTCGCCAGCGCGCTCGCCGCGCTCGGCGGCGACGCCGAGATCGCCACCGACAGCCACCCGGCCGTGCTCGCCGCGCTCGCCGCCCGGGAGAAGGCGACATATGCGCTGGCGCAGACCACGGTACGGGCGCCGGCCGACGGCATCGTCTCGCAGGCCTCGTCCTTCAAGGTCGGCCAGTTCGTCGGCGCAGGAACGCCGCTGTTCAGTCTCGTCGAGACCAGCGACGTCTGGATCGAGGCGAACTTCAAGGAGACGCAGCTTACCCATATGGCGCTCGGCCAGACAGCCGAGGTGGTGCTCGACACCTATCCCGACCTTCCGCTGCTGGCGACCGTCGAGGCGATCGGCGCCGGCACCGGAGCCGAGTTCTCGCTGCTGCCGGCGCAGAATGCGACCGGCAACTGGGTCAAGGTGACGCAGCGCATCCCCGTACGCCTGCATGTCGCCGACCTTCCCGATGACGTCATGCTGCGTACCGGCATGAGCGCCAACGTTTCCGTCGACACCAAGGTGGCGCGCGGTCTCCACGGCCTGTTCGGCTCGGCCTTCGCGGCCGAGTAGCCGGGCAGGAGAGGCACGGGAGCACGCCCGATGAGCACCCCTTCGGCGACGGTCGCGGTCCCGCACCGCGGCCTCATCACCCTGTCGATCATGCTCGCCACGATCATGCAGGTGCTCGACACGACGATCGCCAACGTCGCCCTGCCGTCGATGGTGGGCGATCTCGGTGCCTCGCGCGACACGATCAACTGGGTGCTCACCTCCTACATTGTCGCCGCGGCGATCATGACGCCGCTGACGGGATGGCTGTCCGACCGCTTCGGCCGCAAGGAACTGTTCCTCGTCTCGGTGGTCGGTTTCACGATTACCTCCATGGCCTGCGGAATTGCCTGGAGCCTGGAGACGATGGTTCTCTTCCGGCTGCTGCAAGGCGTCTTCGGCGCCGCCATCGTGCCGCTGTCGCAGACCTTCCTCCTCGACATCAATCCGCGCGAGCGCCATGGCCAGGCGATGGCCATGTGGGGCGCCGGTATCATGGTGGCTCCGATCATCGGCCCGACACTGGGCGGTTGGCTGACAGAGTCACTGAACTGGCGTTGGGTGTTCTTCATCAACCTGCCGGTCGGCATCGTCGCCTTCCTCGGCTGTGCCGCCTATCTGCCGCAGGTCGCCAAGCGCCTGCGCGGCTTCGATTTCTTCGGCTTCGCCATGCTCAGCCTCGGCGTCGGCGCGCTGCAGCTGATGCTCGACCGTGGCGGCGAGGTCGACTGGTTCGCCGCACCGGAGATCTGGATCGAACTCGGCCTGGCGCTGACCGGGTTCTGGGTGTTCGTCGTCCATCTCGCCACGGGGCGCGACACCTTCATCGACCCGCATATCTTCACCGACCGCAACTTCGCCACCGGGCTCGTCTTCATCTTCGTCATCGGCATCGTGCTGCTGGCCAGCCTGGCGCTGCTGCCGCCGATGCTGTCGACCATCTTCGGCTACCCGACCATCACGACCGGCATCATCATGGCGCCGCGCGGCGTCGGCACGATGATCTCGATGATCGTCGTCGGCCGCCTGGTCCGGCGGGTCGACGCCCGCTACCTCGTGGTCGTTGGCCTCTGCCTGACGGCTTACTCGCTCTATGTAATGACCGGCTTCTCGCCGCAGATGGACGACCGCCTGATCATCGAGAGCGGCATCGTCCAGGGCCTCGGCCTCGGGCTCGTCTTCGTGCCTCTGTCAACCGTGGCTTTCGCCACGCTAGACGCCCGCCACCGCACCGATGCCGCAAGCCTGTTCAGCCTCGTGCGCAATATAGGCTCTTCGATCGGCATCTCGATCGTCACCGTCTACCTCACCCGCAACGTGCAGGTGAACCACGTCGAGCTCTCGGTTTTCGTCAACCCGTTCAACGACGCGCTTCGGACGATATCGCCGGCGGCGGCACAGGGCGATCCCTCGGCACTTTCGAGGATCGACCAGTTGGTCAACCAGCAGGCGCTGATGATCTCCTATGTCGATGACTTCAAGCTGATGATGATCGTCACGCTCTGCGCCATCCCGCTGGCGCTGATGCTGCGCAAGCCGAAGGTTCTCTCGGCAGGCGGCGTCCCGGCTGCCCACGCCGACTGAAGAATACGCGTCGCCGACCCTCAGCCGACGATGCGCAGGTTCGACAGCTCGTTGCCGATTTCCTTGAAGTCGTTGGATAGCGTCGCGCCGGTGGCGTTCCAGAACAGCTTGGCCGCTTTCGTCGGATCGGAAGGATCCTTGCGGAACCGCGAGTCGGAGGCGCAGGCTTTCAGCGCGGCGATCTGCGCGGCCTCTTCGGCGTTACCCGCGTCGAGGTCGAGCGCGATGGTCATCACGAGCACGTTGCCGGCCTTGACGTTGGCGCACAGCGCCGCGACGTGCTCGTTCAGCGCCTTGGTGTAGTTCGCGTTGCTGTAGTCGTATCGGCCGATCGCGCCGCTGGTTCCTCCAAACAGCCGGGCCTCGCCGGTTCCGTCGTAGCCGGGAGCGGGATAGCCGTAGGCCGAATAGGTCGACTTGTTGCCGGCAGGGTCGGAATAGCCGAGCGACGACGGCGTGTAATAGGTGTTGGCGCCGTCGGTGAGTACGATCACGACCTTGTCGTTACCGCGCTCGGTCTCCAGGCGCCCCTGCGTGAAAGGCTCGCCGCTGGAGATCGTGCGCCAGCCCCAGGCCATTCCCTCGGGAACGTTCGTCGCGCCGTTCGGCGCCATCGCATCGATCGCGGCCTTGATCTGCGTCAGCCCTTCATCCTGGCTGACGTCGGTCAGTGGCGTGATCGGGTTGGTGGTGCACGAATAGTTCGGTCCGCTGCCCTGGGGCGATGATGCGCCGTAAGGTCGAACGTCGTAGTACTTGCCCATCGACCGCTGTCGGGTCGAGCCGCTCGCGCTCTCGGTACCGTCGTTCCACCAGTTGTTCGCCGCGCTGAGGTTGTCCGGCGTCGAATCCGCATCGGTCGCCCATCGGTCTCCGGGCTCGTCCGGAGCGAACATCGGCACGAACATGGTGGCCGGATCGCCGACGCCGATACCGCTGTTGTTGGAACCGCCCGATGCGGGATCGTCGGTGATGTTGTAGGGATGCGGCCGCGCCTCGACGCAACCCTGCCAGCTCGCGTACTCGCTGATCGTCTCTTCGTAGTAGCCCGTCTCGCGCCAGTAGCCGGAGCGGCAGGTTCCGTTGGAGCGGTAGCGCGTGCAGACATATTCCTGGCCGGTGACCACCCATTCGCGGGAACTCACCATCTTCATGTCGCGGTAGAGCGAGAAGCGGTTGAGGATCCCGTCCTCGTCTTCGCCCCAGGCTACGCCCTTTTTACGCCAGATGCCGTTCACCTTCTCCGCGTACTTGTCTTCCGCGGTCAGCGTCGACCAGTCGAAGTTCTCGTTGTGGATGGGCGATAGCCCGTCGACATCCATCCAGGACGCGTTGGCATTGTCGGGGCCGACGTTGACAGACGCGGCAAACGGCACGAGCGAGAACTGCACCGGTCTGTCGATCTGCTTCAGCATGTTGGCCTGCAGTGCCAGCGTACTGACCAGTTCCTTCGCCGCCGTCTTCAGGAGGTCGATGCGCTTGGAGCCGGAGCCGGAGCCGAGATAGCTCATGGACCCGGAGTTATCGAGGACGAGCGCGACTTCGAGCGTGTTCTTCAGGCGCACTTCAGTGTCGGCGCCGAGCAACAGGTCGCCCGATGCGGCCTTTTTGATCAGCTTGTTGAAGGCCGGGAAGAAGTACGGCTTGTAGTGGAGCTTCGCGGCGAGCTTCAGCGTCCCGCCGCCGGACTGGTTGCTCGGCAGCGTCACCGTCAATTCCGTATCTTCCGGAGCGACGTCGTCCAGGTTGGCGTGGAAGAAGTCGTTGGCATAGGCGATCAGCGCCTCGTCGCTGGCCCCGGTGACGATCTCGCGCGCCGTGGCGATGCCCGCGGCGTCGAGAGCGTTGAGCATCGCCGACTGCTGGCGGTTCATCTCGGTGAAGTCGACGGCAATCGCCAGCCCGCCCATGAGCGGGACCAGCGCGACCGCCGTCATCAGCGCGTAGTTGCCGCGCCTGTCGTTGAGAAATCTGCGCATGTCCGATCGCGGCCCCCGCCGGAAGGAACTGAATGCGGAAAGGTCCCACAAAGACGTGTATCTCCGGTTGCCGGATTCCGTCGAAGCCGCTCGGCCGGATTTACCGGGCGTTAACGACAGGGGACTGCCGAAGAAGAAGGGCGCCCCGTCCGCCGACGGGGCGCCCGACCGCTGAAGCCTGGATCAGCCGACGATGCGCAGGTTGGAAAGCTCGTCGGCGATTTCCTTGAAGTCGTTGGAAAGGCTGGAACCGGTCGCGTTCCAGTAGAGCTTGGCCGGCTTGCCGTCGGAACCCTTGCGGAAGCGCGAATCCGACGAGCAGGCCTTGAGCGCGTTGATTTGCGCGTTCTCCGTGGTGTCCTTGGTGCTCAGGTCCAGCGACACGGTCATCACGATGATGCCGGCGGTCTTGGCGTTGGCGCACAGCGCAGTGAACTGCTCGTTCAGCGCGCTGGTATAGTTCGAGTTCGAGTAGTCCGTCTTGCTGATCGAAGTCGACGTGTTCATGAACAACCTGGTCGTCGTCGTCCCGTTGTAGCCCTTGCCGGCATAGCCGTAGGAGGAATAGATCGACTTGTTGCTGGCGAGGTCGTTATAGCCGAGGGAAGACGGCGTGTAGTAGGTATTGGCGCCGTCGGTGAGCACGATGACCACCTTGTCGTTGCCGCGTTCGGTCTCGGCGCGTCCCTCCGTGAACGGTGCGCCGCTGGAAACCACCCGCCAGCCCCAGGCCATGCCTTCCGGCACGTTCGTGGCACCGTTCGCCGCCATGGCGTCGATGGCGTCCGTGATGGTCTTCTTGCCGGTGGCGTTCGTGACGTCCGTCAGGGCGGTGATCGCGGTCGTCGTGCAACTCGCATTCGGGCCTTCGCTCGAGCCCGCCGCGCTGGTACCGTAGGCCGCCACGGAGAAGTACTTCGGCATGTAGCTCTGTCGCGTGGCGTTGCTGGTGCTGCTGGTGACGTCGGACCACCAGTTGTTCTCGGCGCGGCGATTGCTGCTGTCCTTGTTGTCGGTCTCATCGGGCGCGAACATCGGCACGAACATGGTCGCCGGGGTCGAGCTCGACGGCGTCGCGTCGTTGACGTTGTAGGGATAGGGGCGGGACTCGACGCAACCCTGCCAACTCGCATAGGTCCCGTAGACCGGCTGGTCCTCGTAGACGTCGACATACCCGTACCGCGTGCACTGGCCCCTCCAGTTCGTCTTGATGCACTTGTATTCGCTGCCGGTCTTGACCGACGTATAGCCGGTGATGCGCTGGATGTCGTCGAAGAGCGTGAAGCGCGTGACCTTCTGGTTCTCCTGCGTCCCCCAGTCGCTTCCCTTCTTGTAGTAGACGCCGCCGGAGAGCTGGACCTTCTTGTTTCCGGTCATCGTCGACCAGTCGAAGTTCTCGTGGTGGATCGGCGAGATGCCGTCCGTGTCCATCCAGGAGGCGCTCTTGTTTTCGGAGCCGACGTTGACCGAGGCCGCGAACGGCACGACGCCGAACTGCACCGGCTTGGCGATCTGCTTCATCTGCTCGCCTTCGGCGGCGATCGTGGTGACCAGCTGCTTGGCGGCGTCCTTGAGCAGGACCAGGCGCTTCTTTCCCGATCCGGTGCCGGTGTAGTCCATCGATCCGGAGTTATCGAGCACGAGCGCGACTTCCAGCGTGTTCTTCAGCCTGACTTCGGACACGGCGTTGAAGTCGAGCTTCTCGTTGCTCTCCGTGTTGCCGATCAGCGCCGCGAAGGTGGGGAAGAAGTACGGGCTGTATTTCATCTGCGCCGACATCTTCAACGTGCCGCCGCCGGTGTTCTCCTTGGGCAGGACGATGGTCAGCTTCGCGTTCGAGGGACTGACCGAACTCAGGTTCGCCTCGAAGAAATCCTCGCCGTAGGTCTTGGCCTGCTCGTCGGTGGCGCCCTGCGCGATGTAGCGCGCCGTGGCGATGCCGGCGGCGTCCAGTGCGTTGAGCACTTCCTGACGCTGTCGTGACATTTCGGCGTAGTCGACCGCCAGCGCCAGCGCGCCCATGATCGGAACGATCGCGGCTGCGGTCAGCACCATGTAATTGCCGCGGACGTCTTTCGCGAACTTGCGGATCATCGAACTCCAAGCCCCTTGGTACCCGTTGCAATCCTCACCTTGCCACGGAAACTTGAATCTCTGGTTCGCGGGAAGCTTCCAAATCCGGCCTTCGCATATACGAGGCCTTAACCGTCGGGCGGCGGAATCCGGTCGGGATTTGGCTATGGGAGGGAAAGCCTCAGGGCGTGGCGAGCTTGTCGCGGGCCGGCTCGGCCTTGAGGCGCTTGGGACCGGAGAAGCGCGTTCCGCTCATCGTCTCGACGCCGAGGTCGATCAGGTTCACCGCGTCCTCGTCGCTGCGCACGTCGGCTGCGACCACGGCGATCCCCGCGGCGCGGGCCTCCTCGAGGATCGTAGAGGCCGAACTGCGTTCGTCGCTGTTCCTGTCGCGGTCGAGCAAGCGGTCCGCGGAGATCTTGGCGACGGCGACGCCGCGGCGCTTCGCCTTCTGCGCGGCGTTGGCCGAGCCGCCCCAGCCCTCCTGGGCGATGCGGACGCCGTGATCGGCGATGCGCGCCAGCACTTCGGGGTCGGCGGCCTCCATCGCCGCGGCCGGTATCGAAATCAGCACGGACGCGGCGAGGGCGGGGTAGAGGGCGAACTGGTCGAGCGCGCCGGCAAGCGCGGCGGCATCGCCGAGCAGTGCCTGAGACACCGGCACGTGGATGGGCAGCGCCGCCCCGTCCCCGAGCCTCCGTCGCGCCACCTGGACCGCTGTTGAGAGGAGTGTTTGCTCGAATGCGGCGCGGTCGTCGTTGCCCATCGTCACCGGCAGGCGCTGGATGTCGAGCGCCTGGCCGTCGCCGAGCGGGAGATGGGCGTAGGCGTCGAACGCCACCGCGGAGCCCCCCGCGACCGAGACGATCGGCTGCAGGCTGAGCTCGAACGTGCCCTCGTCGATGGCGCGGCGGCAGGCGGCCTCGACCGAAGCGCGCGCGGCCGTCGCCTGCTGCTGGGCCTTTGCCGGTTGGCGCGAACGCCGCGTCGCGGGATAGGCGACGATATTGCCGCCCTCGGGGATGACCGTTTCGGCCTCCGCGGTCCTCGCCTGTTCCGCCGCCGCGTCGCGTTCGCGGATCAACCTTCTCAGCGACGCGATGTCCTTCGACAAGGCAGCATCGAGCGCCTCGAGCGACAGCGCATTGCGGTCGCTCATCGACTGGAATTCGCCGATGCCGCGGTCGACGGAACGCACGATGCGGTACATGTCGCGGCGCAGCGAGCGCGACGTGCGCCAGGCCGAGGCCGCAAGGACCGTTGCCAGAACCGCCAGCGCGAAGCCGGCATAGGCGGCGAGACCGATGAGGCCGACATCCAGCCCGAGACCCGCGGCAACGCGCGACGCGAGGTGAAGCGCGCCGAGACCAAGCGCGCCCGCCACGATGAGCCTGAGCGTGAACCGCAGCATTGAGTGGTTCGTCCCCTGGTGCCGCCCTTGCGCGGGTCCCTTCCGCGCCACGGCCAATCGAGATCTTCCTCTGCGTCCTTTTCGCACGCGACCGCCGCGCTGTTAAGGGAAAGCTGGTGACACGGTGAATGGGTTCGGTTAATCCCGCACTGCCGCGAAGGCCGCTCGGCCGCCGACAACCCCTGCTTCAGCGGCAACGACGGACCACAGCATGGCACAGACGCCAATCAGAATTGCCCATCTCGACGACATCGTCGGCCGCTATGCCGCGGTGTTCTGCGACGTCTGGGGCGTGCTGCACAACGGCGAGACGGCGTTCTCGGCTGCCGCCTCCGCGCTGGCCTCGGCGCGCGCCCGCGGCGTCGCCGTCATCCTCATCACCAACGCGCCCCGGCCCCACCCCGGCGTCATCGCCCAACTGGCCGCGATCGGCGTCCCGGCGAACGCCTGGGACCGCGTCGTCACCTCGGGCGACGTGACGCGCGATCTGATCGCGGAGGGTGCCCGCAAAATCTTCCACCTCGGTCCCGACCGCGACCACTCGATCTACGAGGGGCTCGACGTCGAGCTCGTCGAGGAGTTCGAGGCCGGCGCCGTCGTCTGCACCGGCTTCTTCGACGACGAGACCGAGACGCCGGAAGACTACGCCGACATGCTGCGTCGCTTCCGCTCGCGCAACCTGCCCTTCGTCTGCGCCAATCCCGACATCGTCGTGGAGCGCGGCGACCGGCTGATCTGGTGCGCGGGTGCGCTGGCGCGCGACTACGCCCAGCTCGGCGGCCGCACGCTGATCTCGGGAAAGCCGCACCGGCCGATCTACGAGGCGGCTTCGGCCGCCGCAGCCGAGATCCTCGGCCGCCCGGTGGCGGCGAACGAGGTCCTGGCGATCGGCGACGGCATTCTCACCGACGTCAAGGGTGCCGCGATGAACGGCATCGACGTGCTCTATGTCTCGGCCGGCATCCACGCCCGCGACTACGGCGACCCGGAAAATCCCGACACGGAATTGCTCGGCGCCTTCCTCGGCCGTCACGGCCATCGGCCGGTCGCCTACATCCCCAAGCTGCGGTAGGTCGCGACGTGTCCGGCTTCCTCCGCCTCGACGATCCGGCCGGCCTGCCCGAGAGGCTGCGCGGCGGCGTCGTCGCCATCGGCAACTTCGACGGCGTCCATCGCGGACATCAGGCGGTGCTCGGACGGGCGCTGGAAGAAGCGGAACGACGCCGCGCGCCGGCGCTGGTGTTGACCTTCGAGCCGCACCCGCGCGCCGTCTTCCGCCCCGATGTCCCGCTCTACATCCTCACCCCGCCGCCGATGAAGGGGCGGCTCATCGAGCGGCTCGGCTTCGATGCCCTGGTGTGCCAGCGCTTTACCCGGGACTTCGCCGCGCAGTCGCCCGAGGAGTTCATCGCCGTCATGCTCGACGGCGGGCTCGGTGTCAGCCACGTCGTCACCGGCTTCGATTTCCACTTCGGCAGGAACCGTGGCGGCGGGCCCGCCTACCTGATGGAGTCCGGTGTCAGGCACGGCTTCGGCGTGACCCTGGTCGACGCGTTCCGCGACGAAGGAGCGGAGGTGATCTCGTCGAGCCGCATCCGCCTGCTTCTCGAAGAGGGAGGGGTCGCCGAAGCCGCCGGCCTGCTCGGCTACCGCTACACGGTCGAGGCGACGGTCTCCGCTGGAAAGCAGCTCGGCCGCACGCTCGGCTTCCCGACGGCCAACATGCAGCTTCCTGTCGCCACCGCACTGCGCCACGGCATCTATGCCGTGCGCTTCCGGCGCGCCGACGGCAGCCTCCACGACGGCGTGGCCAGCTTCGGCCGACGCCCGACGGTCGACGAAGAGGGCGCGCCGCTCCTGGAGACCTTCGTCTTCGACTTCTCCGCCGACCTCTATGGCGAGACCTGCTCGGTCTCCTTCTTCGGCTTCCTGCGCGGCGAGGAGAAGTTCGACAGCCTCGAGGCGCTGGTCGCCCAGATGAAGCGCGACGAGGCGGAGGCTCGTGCCGTGCTGGCTTCCGCCCGGCCGCTATCGGAGCTCGACGGAAAGATCTCTTTCTGAAGCTTGTTTCTTCGGCGCCGGTTCGAGGCCGACGAAGGTACGGCCGTGATTGAATCGGATCGGGCGCGACGCGCCCTATCCGATCAGGCGGCTGTCGAATGGGTAGCGATAGGTTGCGACAATCGCGATGGCGGCTGCCTGCGTATTTAACGGATTGAGAAGATAGTTGCTCGCCTTCGGCATGACGACGGAAGGCACCTTCATGATGGCAAACCGATCGGCGGCAAGAAAGTCGTCGCCATGGCGGCGGGTGAGTTCCTCGTTTCGATCCCAGCCATCGGGAACGATCGAATCAAGCACCTCGACGTCGTCGGGGACATCGATCTCGATGAGTTGGAAAGTCTCCGGAACCGTCTGCGGGGTCACATGCACCAGGGTCTCCAGAAGGGCGGTCGACGGGTGGTCGGTGCAATAGACGATGGGGCGTCCTTGCGAATGCCATCGCCCGCCGATCACGGTTCCGCCGCGTCCGGACAGGTCGGCGAAGTTGGAGATGCGCCAGATGCGCATGCTCAGGCAAACATGCCGTAGTCGATGCGCACGAGTTCCTCGAAGACGACGTTTGCGCCTGTCTCGGTTTCGAGCAGATCGATCGGTCTGGCACCGTTGAGTGCGATGATCTCGCTGCGCAGCCAGCGTTGGGCTCGCTCGTGGCTGCCGAAGACCCTGTCGGCATGTCCGGCTATGCGCTCGAGGCGCAAGGCACGATCGGATTCCGCCACCGACAGCGGTTCTCCATATTCCTTGCGTCGGGCCAAGGTCCTGCGAGGCGCCACGAGGCGATACAGCTCTTCGCTGCTGAAGCCGAGGCTTCTGAGCTGATCGATCTTGTCGGTATGGACGGGAAAATCCTGAATTGACGGAAGCGCTTGCTTGAGGGCCGAGGACATCGGCATATCCTTTGTTGCCATTTGCCACAATAAATACGCGCAGTTGGCACATTCGGCAAGGATTGACCGCGCGGGCAGATCCGGTGGCCCTTTTCATTCCGGCGTCGCTCCGCTAAAGAGCCGGTCATGACGGTCGCTCGCGCATTCGCCTTCGCGATACGAATTACCGGCCCGGTGTTCCGGGCGGCCTGAGTCGGTGCGACTCTGACGGCTGCCGGAGCGACCGGGTTGTTTGCGCGCCACCCCTCGCGCTTTTTCCGAAACATGATAGTTGGACGCCCGAGGCCCCGCGGCCGGGCAACGCACATGGCAGAACGATGACCGACACCGCCGACAAGATCGACTATTCGAAGACGCTCTACCTGCCGCAGACGGGTTTCCCGATGCGCGCCGGCCTGCCCGAGAAGGAGCCGCTGCTGGTCAAGCGCTGGCAGGAGATGGACCTCTACCGCCGCCTGCGCGACGACGCCGCCGGCCGGCCGAAATACGTGCTCCACGACGGCCCGCCCTACGCCAACGGCAACATCCACATCGGCCACGCGCTGAACAAGATCCTGAAGGACGTCATCACGCGTTCCTTCCAGATGCGCGGCTACGATTCCAACTACGTGCCCGGCTGGGACTGCCACGGCCTGCCGATCGAGTGGAAGATCGAGGAGGAGAATTATCGTTCGAAGGGCAAGGCCAAGCCGGACCTGTCGCAGGCGGCCGCCATGGTCGAGTTCCGCCAGGAATGCCGCGCCTATGCCGAGAAGTGGATCGCCGTGCAGGCCGCCGAGTTCCAGCGCCTCGGCGTCGTCGGCGACTTCGACAATCCGTACACGACGATGAACTTCCACGCCGAGTCGCGCATCGCCGGCGAGTTGCTGAAGTTCGCAATGTCGGGCCAGCTCTACCGCGGCTCCAAGCCGGTGATGTGGAGCGTGGTCGAGCGGACGGCGCTGGCGGAGGCGGAGGTCGAGTACCACGACTACGAGTCGGATACGGTGTGGGTGAAGTTTCCGGTGGTTCCGTATGTCGATGAGAGCGGCGCTGATAGGGGTACTCCGGAATACGATCAAATGCTCGGCCGACTGAGGAAGTACTCGTCGCCAGATGACATTGTCGGCGCATCCGTTGTGATCTGGACGACGACGCCCTGGACCATGCCGGGCAACCGGGCGGTCAGCTTCTCGCCACGTATCGAATACGGCCTCTTCGAGGTCACCGCAGCGGAGAACGACTTCGGTCCGCAGCCGGGCGAGAAGCTGATCTTCGCCGACAAGCTGGCGGAGGAGTCGTTCGGCAAGGCAAAGCTGCAGTTCAGGAAACTGCGGAGCGTTTCTGCCGACGAACTGGGGTCGATCACCCTTGCGCATCCGCTGGCGGGCTGGCGCCCGATCTCCCCCCCTGTGGGGGAGATGTCGGCGAAGCCGACAGAGGGGGGCGCTGTCCCGCCCACGTCGAGTTCCTTCACGCCCCCCTCTGCCCTGCCGGGCATCTCCCCCACAGGGGGGGAGATCGGCGGTGGCGACGCCGCGCCCTATTCCTTCACCGTTCCCATGCTCCCCGGCGACCACGTCACCGACGATGCCGGCACGGGTTTCGTCCACACGGCACCCGGCCACGGCCGCGAGGACTTCGACGCCTGGACCGGTGCCTCCAAGGAACTGCGCGCGCGCGGCATCGACACGGCGATCCCTTTCACCGTCGACGACGCCGGCTTCTTCACCAAGGACGCGCCGGGCTTCGGCCCGGACCGTGACGGCGGGCCGGCGCGCGTCATCGACGACAACGGCAGGAAGGGCGACGCCAACAAGGCGGTCATCGACGCGCTCATCGCGGCCAATGCCCTGTTCGCCCGCGGACGGCTGAAGCACCAGTATCCGCATTCCTGGCGCTCGAAGAAGCCGGTCATCTTCCGCAACACGCCGCAGTGGTTCGTCCACATGGACCTGCCGCTCGGCGACGACACCACACTGCGCAGCCGCGCCCTTGCCGCCATCGACGCCACGCGCTTCGTCCCCGCGCAGGGTCAGACGCGCCTGCGCTCGATGATCGAGGAGCGGCCCGACTGGGTGCTGTCGCGCCAGCGCGCCTGGGGCGTGCCGATCTGCGTCTTCGCCGACGAGGACGGCAATGTGCTGAAGGACGAGGCGGTCAACGCCCGCATCCTCGAAGCCTTCGAGAAGGAAGGCGCCGACGCCTGGTTCGCAGAGGGTGCGCGCGAGCGCTTCCTCGGCAGCCGCGCCAACGAACCGTGGCAGATGGTCAAGGACATCCTCGACGTCTGGTTCGATTCCGGTTCGACCCACACCTTCACGCTGGAGGACCGGCCCGACCTGAAATGGCCGGCCGACGTCTATCTCGAAGGCTCCGACCAGCATCGCGGCTGGTTCCATTCCTCGCTGCTGGAAAGCTGCGGCACGCGCGGCAGGGCGCCATACGACACCGTCATCACCCATGGCTTCACCATGGCCGAGGACGGCCGCAAGATGTCAAAGTCGCTGGGCAATCAGGTCTTCCCGCAGGACGTGATGAAGGAATCCGGCGCCGACATCCTGCGTCTCTGGGTGATGACGACCGACTACTGGGAGGACCAGCGGCTCGGCAAGTCGATCATCCAGACCAACGTCGATTCCTACCGCAAGATGCGCAACACCATCCGCTGGATGCTCGGCACGCTCGCCCACGACGCCGGCGAGGACGTGGCGCTCGCCGACATGCCGGAGCTGGAGCGGCTGATGCTGCACCGCCTGTCGGAGCTCGACGAGGTGATGCGCAAGGGCTACGACGCCTTCGACTTCAAGCGCATCGCCAAGTCGCTCAGCGACTTCATGATCGTCGACCTGTCGGCCTTCTACTTCGACATCCGCAAGGACGCGCTCTACTGCGACGCGCCGTCGAGCCTCCGCCGCAAGGCGGCCATCGTCACGGTGCGCCGACTGTTCGACTGCCTGGTGACGTGGCTGGCGCCGATGATGCCGTTCACCATGGAGGAGGCCTGGCTCGACCGCTATCCGCAGTCGACCTCCGTGCATCTCGAGCAGTTCCGCGAGCTTCCGGGCGAATGGCGCGACGAGGCGCTGGCGGCGAAGTGGCGCAAGGTCCGCCAGGTGCGCCGTGCCGTCACCGGCGCGCTGGAACTGGAGCGGGCGAAGAAGACGATCGGCTCGTCGCTGGAGGCGGCCCCCTTCGTCCACGTGACCGATCCGGAGCTTCTGCGTGCCCTCGACGGTGTCGACTTCGCCGAGATCTGCATCACCAGCGGCATCGCCGTGTCCGACCGGCCGGCGCCCGAAGGTGCCTATGCGCTGGACGACGTCGCAGGCGTCGCCGTCGTGCCGGCAGCGGCGGGTGGCGCGAAATGCGCACGGTCCTGGCGTTTCACCGACGACGTCGGCTCCGATCCGGAGTTCCCGGACGTATCGGCGCGCGACGCCCAGGCGCTGCGCGAACTGAAGGCGCTCGGCCGCATCTGAGCCGTCGCCAATGCGCGGATCGGTCGCCGGGTGGGGCGCGTTGCCCTTGCCCTTGTCATGGGATAAAACCCTGCGAGGGCCGGGGCGCCACGTTGTCGCCGGATTCTGCGGCGAAGAGCACTGGTTAACGGTTCTTCGATAAAGTTCGTCCCGTCGGGACTGGAGTGGTGGGAAATTAGGCATGACGCATAGACGCGCGCGCTTCGTCGCTACAGTGCCGTTGCTGGTTTCCGGGCTGACGCTCGCCGGCTGCATGGGATCGCCCACCTACGGCACGGGCACGCCGGCCGACGAGCAGCTTCTCAACGACCTTTCCGGTGCGCTTGCGCTCGGTCCGTCGAACAAGGAACGGATCGACTACAAGCCGCGTCCGGACCTGGTGAAGCCAGCCCCGACGGCGTTGACGACCCTGCCGGCGCCGCAGGAAAGCGTGATTGCCTCCACAAACCCGGCCTGGCCGGAATCTCCCGAGCAGATGCGAAAGCGGCTGCGCGACGACGCGACCGCCAATCAGGACAACGCCACGTACGAATCGCCCCTGGTCTCCGACATAAACTCGCGCCCGGGCGTGACCTCTGCCGCCCGCATCGGCGAGCGGGGCAATTTCGACAGCGTGGGCAGCGCCGCCCAGCAGCGCGAGGCGTTCAACAAGCGCCTGGCCGAGACCAAGCAGGGCAGTTCGACGACCCGCAAGTATCTCAGCGAACCGCCGCTCGTCTACCGCGCACCGGCCGACACCGCTCCCGTCGACGACGTCGGCGAGGACGAGTGGAAGAAGGAACGTCGCCAGAAGCGCGCCGCCACGAAGGAGCGCAGCTGGCGCGACTGGCTGCCGACGCTATGACGCCTTCCGCCCCAGGGCGGAACCGGTTACGCGACACGGATCATACGTAGGAGCGAGGACCTGAGGCGCGACTCCGCGTGCGAGGCTCGCGGCGCACGCGAACGCGTCGGTCAGCGCGGCCGCCGGCTCCGGAAGAAGTCCCTCAGCAGCGAGGCCGACGCCGCCTCGCCGATGCCGGGATAGACGTCCGGCGCATGGTGGCAGGTCGGCGAGGTGAAGAACCTCACGCCGTTGCGCACCGCGCCGCCCTTCTCGTCGTCGGCGCCGTAATAGAGCCGCCTGAGCCTGGCGAACGAGATGGCGCCGGCGCACATGGCGCAAGGTTCCAGCGTGACGTAGATGTCGGCCCCGGTCAGGCGCTCGGCGGAGAGCTTCGCAGCCGCTTCGCGGATCGCCAGGATCTCGGCATGCGCGGTCGGGTCGGCGAGTTCGCGGGTGCGGTTGCCGGACGACGACACGACTTTCCCGTCGGCGACGACGACGGCACCGACAGGTACCTCGCCGCGCGCCCCCGCCGCTTCGGCTTCCGCCAGCGCCAGGGCCATGAAATCGGGCCGGTTCACGTGCTCATCCTCCCCCGGCGCGAAGGATTCGCGTCCGCCGACATTCTCCTCGCACGCCGCGGACGTTACTGCTACACCGCGCCGAGAAAGGCAAAAATGCCCATGACCGACGAAAAAGACGATACGCCCCGGAATAAAGCCCGGCCCAGCGGGCCGCGCGGAGAGAAGGGCCAGGGCGCGCCGCGCGGGCCCCGTGAGGGCGCCGGCAAACGTTCCGACGGCGGGCCCGGCGGCAAGAAACCGTACGCCGCAAAGGGCGGCGCGGGGCGGCCTTTCTCCAAGCGTCCGGACGGCGCGGCCGCAGCGTCGGCCGGGCGTCCGCCTGTGCGCCGCGACGATCGCCCGCGGGAAGCAGGCGCGGAAGGCGGCGACGCACGCCCGGCGAAGCCCTACGGTGCGGGACCGCGCAAGCCCTACGACAAGAAGCCGTACGCCAAGAAGCCGTACGCGAAGAAGCCTTTCACGCCGCGCGACGATCGCCCGCGGGAAGCAGGTGCGGAAGGGGCCGAAGCACGTCCGGCGAAGCCCTACGGCGCCGGTCCGGCGAAGCCCTATGGCGCCGGTCCGCGCAAGCCCTACGAAAAGAAGGCCTTCGACAAGAAGCCGTTCGCGAAGAAGCCCTACGAGAAGAAGGCATTCGTCCCGCGCGATGAGAATGCGACGAGCGAAGCCGGCGAGCGCCCGCGCTTCCGCCGCGAGGACCGTCCGCGGGAAGCAGGCGCGGAGGGCGCCGACGCGCGTCCGGCGAAGGCCTACGCCGCGGGTCCGCGAAAGCCGTACGAGAAGAAACCGTACGACAAGAAACCCTACGAAAAGAAATCGTTCAGGCCGCGCGACGACCGTCCGCGGGAGGCCGGCGCCGAGGGAGCCGAAGCGCGTCCGGCCCGGAACTATGGCGACGGTCCGCGCAAGACCTACGACAAGAAGCCGTTCGACAAGAAGCCTGGTGACGGCAAGCCGTTCGAGAAACGTCCCTACGGCGAAAGGACCTACGAGAAGAAATCATTCGTCGAGGGCGGAGCTGCGCCACGTCCCGGCCGCCGGGAGCGCGACGCGGATGCCGGACAGGGCGGACAGGCGGGAGAGAAGCCCTTCCGTGGCGAGCCTGGCCGCGATCACAAGCCCTACAGGAAGCCCGTCGAACGCAGTGGCGCGGCTTTCTCCAAGGACGGAGCCGGCCCGCGAAGGCCGCGGGCCGCGGCCGAGGCGCCGGCCGAACCCGGCGAGCGCATCGCCAAGCGCCTCGCGCGAGTCGGCATCGCTTCGCGTCGCGACGCCGAAGAACTGATCGCTGCCGGTCGCGTCCGCGTCAACGGCAAGGTGCTGTCCTCTCCCGCCTTCAACGTCATGCCCGACGACAGGATCGAGCTCGACGGAACCGAGATACCGCCGATCGAGCGGACTCGCCTTTTCCTGTTCAACAAGCCGGCAGGCGTGGTCACGACCAATCGCGATCCGGAAGGCCGCCGCACCGTCTTCGACGTCCTTCCGGAAGGCCTGCCCCGCCTGATGACGGTCGGCCGCCTCGACATCAACACCGAGGGCCTGTTGCTGCTGACCAACGACGGCGGCCTGGCGCGTGTGCTCGAACTCCCGGCGACCGGCTGGCTGCGGCGTTACCGGGCGCGTGTCCATGGCAAGGTCGACGAGAAGGCGCTCGTCGAACTGAAGGACGGGGTCGCGGTCGACGGTGTGTTCTACGGTGGCGTCGAGGCATCGCTCGATCGCGAGCAGGGTACCAACGCCTGGCTGACGATCGGCCTGCGCGAGGGCAAGAACCGCGAGGTCAAGAACATCCTCGGCGCGCTCGGCCTGGATGTGACGCGGCTGATCCGGATCTCCTACGGGCCGTTCCAGCTTGGAGAACTCGAAGAGGGCGCGATCCAGGAGCTCAAGGGAAAGATGCTGCGCGATCAGCTCGGCGAACGACTGATCGAGGAAGCCGGCGCCAATTTCGAGGCACCCGTCGCCAAGCCGTTCTCCAACAAGCCGGTCAGGGCGGCCGAACGTCGGGACGAGCCGGACGAGCGGCCGAAGCCCGCCTGGACCGCCAAGCGCGTCGAGGTCGGCGAAGGCGGCCTGATCAAGAACCGCAAGCGTGATCGCGAGCGCGGCCGCGAGGACGCCCTCGGGCGCCTGACGACCCGGCCGGAACGGAGCTTCGCGGCGCCCGGCAAGGAAGGGCGGCCCCCGCGCAAGACCGGCGAGCGCGAACAGCGGCCGCTCGAAGCGCCGGGTTCGCGCAAGGCCAATGTGTGGATGGCGCCCGGCGCGCGCCCGCAGGGCAAGGCGTCGGCAGCGGAGTCAGCCAAGCCGGCCGGTCGGAAACCGACGGGGGCGAAGCCGTTCGGCGCTCCGGCCAAGGGCGGAAAGCCGGAACGACCCGGCGACGGGCCGCGCGGACCGCGCAAAGGCGGAAGCGGTGCGGATCGTCGGCGGTGAGTTTCGCGGCCGGCCGCTGGCCACGCCGCGCGACCAGGCCATACGTCCGACCACGGACCGGGTCCGCGAGGCCTTGTTCAATGTCGTCGCCCATCGCTACCCCGAGCGTCTTCGCGGCGCACGGGTCCTCGATCTTTTCGCCGGCACGGGCGCGCTGGGACTGGAGGCGCTGTCACGCGGCGCTGCCTTCTGCGTATTCATCGAAGAGTCCGCCGAAGGCCGCGGACTGATCCGCACGAACGTCGAGTCGTTCGGCCTGCAGGGCCGCACCAAGATCTTCCGCCGCGACGCCACCGCTCTCGGAGAGGTCGGCACCATGCTGCCCTTTGATCTGATGTTCGCCGACCCGCCCTACGGAAAAGGTCTCGGCGAACAGGCCCTCGCGGCGGCGCTTGCGGGCGGATGGTTGACGCCCGATGCGCTGTGCGTGGTCGAAGAAGCGTCCTCCGCTCCGTTCGACTCCGGTCCCGATTTCGCGGTGGTCGACGAGCGCTCCTACGGGGACACTGTGATACGCTTCGTCGAGGTCGCCCGAGTTCGGCCTTGATTGCCGCCTCTGATCGACCAGATTCGATCCTGTGAGCGAGCGGTCCCCTGGCGGATCGCAGCGATTCCGACTGGAGAACGCGCCTGATGAGAAACCGGACCTACGGCGGTCTCCTGCCGTTTCGCAACGTGTTCGCCGCCGCGGCGATCATGTTCGCGCCGTTGCCGGCCGGTGCGAACAGCGCGGCAGAGGATCCCGGCATCGTCGATTTTCGCCTGGGCAACGGCATGGAAGTCGTCGTCATACCCGACCGCCGCGCGCCGATCGTCACCCACATGGTCTGGTACAAGGTCGGCAGCGCCGACGAACCTCCGGGCAAGTCCGGCATAGCCCACTTCTTCGAACACCTGATGTTCAAGGGCACGAAGACCCATGCGCCCGGCGAGTTCGGCGCCAAGGTCGCCGAGATCGGCGGCAGCGAGAACGCCTTCACCTCCTACGACTATACCGCCTACTACCAGACGGTTCCCCCCGATGCTCTCGGCACGATGATGGCCTACGAGGCCGACCGAATGCGCAATCTCGTCCTCACCGACGAGGTAATCGGGCCCGAGCGCGACGTCATCCTCGAAGAGCGTCGCATGCGCATCGAGAACAACCCCGATGCCCTGCTCGACGAAGAGGTCGACGCGGCGCTCTACCAGAACCACCCGTATCGCATTCCGGTGATCGGCTGGATGCACGAGATGGAACAGTTGAACCGAATAGACGCCACGGCCTTCTACGAGCGCTACTATGCTCCCAACAACGCGATCCTCATCGTCGCCGGCGATGTTGAGCCGGGCGAGGTGCTCGCGCTGGCCGAGAAGACCTATGGCGCCCTCGCATCGGGAGCGGCACTGCCGCCGCGAGCCCGACCGCAGGAGCCGGAACAGAACACGAAGCGCACCGTCGAACTCACCGATCCGCGCGTCAGCCTGCCGAGCTTCCAGTCATATTGGGTGGTGCCTTCCTACACGACATCGCGGAACGGCGAGGCCGAAGCGCTCGATCTCCTCTCGGAGATCCTGGGCGGCGGCCTGCGCAGCAGGATCTACCAGAAGCTGGTCGTCGAGGAGGGCATAGCCTCTTCGGCCGGCGCGTCGTACTCCGGCACGTCCCTCGATGACACGAACTTTTCCGTCTACGGCGTGCCGCGAGGCGCCGCGACGCTCGATGATGTCGAAACGGCGGTCGAAAGGGAAATCGCAACGCTCGTCCGCGATGGCGTGTCCGAGGCCGAACTGGAGAAGGCCAAGACCCGGTTCCTGCGCTCGGTCATCTTCGCCCGCGACAACCAGGCCGGCATGGCCAACATGTACGGCGCGACTCTCGCGACGGGAGGCACCGTCGCCGACATCACCGAATGGCCGGAGCGCATCCGGGCGGTAACGCCGGCCCAGGTTCAGGCCGTGGCGGCGAAGTACCTGGACCTCCGCCGCTCGGTGACGGGCTATCTCCTGCCGCAATCGACCGCAAAGAACTGAGGAAGCCGCGCGATGATCATGTTGACCCCGCGGCGAGTGCTGGCGAACGTCGTTGCCTCGCTCCTGCTTTCCATCATCTTCCTCACCCTGCCGGCCGTCATGGCGGCCCGCGCCGCGGTGGCGATTCAGGAGGTCCGCTCCGCGGGCGGCATCACGGCCTGGCTCGTCGAGGACTATACCGTGCCGATCGTGGCGATCCGCTTCGCCTTTCCCGGCGGATCGACGCAGGACCCGCCAGGCAAGGAAGGCCTCGCAAACCTCATGTCGGGTCTCCTCGACGAGGGTGCGGGCGAACTGGACAGCGATGCTTTCCAGCAGAGGCTCGACGACGCCGGGGCCGAGTTGCGCTTCAACGCCGGCCGCGACCATTTCTACGGCTCCATGCGCGTGCTGGTCGAGCAGCGCGCGGAAGCATTCGGCCTGCTCGGCCTGGCGCTCACCCAGCCGCGTTTCGACCAGGGACCGGTCGATCGCATCCGCTCGCAGGTCGTTGCCGGCATCGTCGCGGGAGCCCGCGATCCGGATCGCGCCGCGCAGATCGCCTGGTCGCAGGCCGTCTACGGTGATCATCCCTACGGGCGGCGCAACGAGGGCACCGAGGCGACGCTTGCGTCGATCACCCTCGATGACCTGCGCGCCCAGCACCGGCGTCTCTTCGCCCGGTCGCAACTGCGGATCGCCGTAGTCGGCGCCATCGACGCCGAGACGCTGAAGGGCGAACTCGACAGGGTTTTCGGCGCCCTTCCCGCCGAACCCGAACTCGCGCAAGTCGCGAAAGTGGATCTGAAGCTCGGCCAGGAGATCGACGTCGCCTACGACCTTCCGCAGACGTCGCTGCGCCTTGCCTTTCCAGGCATCGAACGCAAGGATCCGCAATTCTTCGCCGCCTATCTGATGAACGAGGTGCTGGGCGGCGGCACGTTCTCCTCGCGCCTTTTCGAGGAGGTGCGCGAAAAGCGCGGCCTCGCCTACAGCGTCGGCTCCTCGCTGATCAACAACGAGTATTCGGCCGGTCTCGTCATATCGACCGCGACCCGGTCGGACCGTGCCGCGGAAACGCTGGACGTGATCCGGCGGGAAGTCGCCCGCATGGCGGCAGAGGGGCCGACGGAGGCCGAACTCGATGCCGCGAAGAAATACGTCGTCGGCGCCTACGCGATCAACAACCTGAACTCGTCCGCTGCCATCGCGGCGACCCTCGTCGAACTGCAGCTCGACGACCTCGGCATCGACTACATCCAGAAGCGGGCTGCGCAGATCGATGCGGTGACGCCGGAACAGGCCCGCGCCGCGGCGAAGCGGTTGCTGTCGCCGGAGCCGGCCATCATGGTGGTCGGACCGGCGGCTCAGGGAGGAGGCTGATCTTGTCCACCGTCCTTGCCGAAGTCATCGAAAGACCGCGTCTCCGCGCCGATCCCACCTTCGCCATCGCGTTCGGCGGCGGCGGCGCCCGCGGCCTGTCGCACATCCACGTCATCGAGGCCCTCGACGAGATGGGGATCCGGCCCGTCGCGATCGCTGGTTCCTCGATCGGGGCGATCATGGGCGCCGGCATGGCGGCGGGCATGTCGGGCAGGGACATTCACGCCTACGCGCGGTCGATCCTCGGACGGCGCAAGGAAGTCGCGAGCCGCATGTGGCGCGCGCGTCCGAACAGTTTCGGCGAAATGATGTTCGACGGATTCCGCGTCAGCCAGTTCAACATCGAGAAGATCGTCAGGGCCTTCCTTCCCGATGCCGTTCCCGAGCGGTTCGAGGACCTGAAGATCCCGTTGAAGGTGACGGCCACCGACTTCTTCGGGCACAAGCTTGCCGTCTTCGATCACGGTGACCTGATATCGGCGCTGAGCGCTTCGGCGGCAATTCCCGCCCTGTTCCGCCCGGTGCGCCGCGACGGGCGCCTGCTCATCGACGGCGGCATCTACAATCCCGTTCCGTTCGACCTGCTCGAGGGTCTCGCCGACATCGTCATCGCCATCGACGTCGTCGGCTCGCCCTCGGAGGTCTCCGGAAAGCGGCCGAACTCGATCGAGCTCATGTTCGGCTCGAGCCAGCTGATGATGCAGTCGATCATCGCCATGAAGCTGAAGAGCAAGCGCCCCGATGTCTTCATTCGGCCGCCCGTTTCGCGGTTCCGCGTGCTCGATTTCCTCAAGATCGAATCCGTGCTGGCCGAGACGGCCTCGATCAAGGACGAGCTCAAGCGGTCGATCGACGAGGCCGTCGCGGCGCGCCAGACGCGAAACGTCTCAGGGTAACGTCGAGGCCTTTCCGGTCGAGAATGGCGACTGCGCGGCGGGCGGTGGCGCCGGAAGCGGGTCGCGTCGCGCGCCGTCCTTCTCGATCCGGCTCAGCACCCGGAAGCAGACGATGACGGAGAGGACGCCGAACACCACCGCTCCCAGCCCCCAGCCGGCGACCGCCCCCGTTGCCCCGTAGAGATGGGCTCCCGCCCAGACGAACGGGATCACGCCGAGCGTCGAACGCCCCCAGTTGAAGACGGTCGAATAGGTCGGGTAGCCGAGATTGTTGAAGGCCGCGCTCGAGACGAAGATGGCGCCGTTGAAGAGGAAGCTGCCGGCGGCGAAATGGCAGAAGAAGACGACGAGGTCGCGGGCCTCGGCGTCGGCGCCGAACAGGCTTGCCAACGGATGGGCGAAGACGGCAAGCAATGCCCACACGGCCAGCACGTAGACAACGGTCACGATGAGGCTGTCGCGCATCGTCGCGGTCAGCCTGTCGAACTGCCGTGCGCCGAAGTTCTGGCCGAGGATCGGCCCGACGGCTCCCGACAGCGAGAAGATCACGCCGAAGGCGACCGGCGTCAACCGGCCGATGATCGCCCATCCCGCCACGGCGGCGTCGCCGAAAGCAGCGATCTGGCCGGTGACGAAGGCGTTGCCGACCGGCGTCGCGATCTGGGTGAGCACGGCCGGCAGGCCGATGGCGAAGAAGGGGCGGAGAGCGGCGGAAAGACGCCGCCGATCGGGCAGGCGGACGAGCCGGTGGACCCGGTGGGCTCCGTGGATGCCGATCGCCAGCATGACGATCCGCGACAGCACGGTCGAGATCGCCGCGCCGTCGAGGCCGAGGTCGAAGCCGAAGATCAGGATCGGATCGAGGACGGCGGCGGCCAGGCCGCTGCCGAGCGTCACGTACATTGCCCGCTTGGCGTCGCCTGCGCCGCGCAGGATGCCCGTGGTGCACATGCCGAGGGCGACGATCGGCGTCGACGGCAGCACGATCTGGAGGAAGCGCGTCGCAAGCGCCAACGTCTCGCCGCGTGCGCCGAGCAGCTCCAGCAGCGTTCCCAGGAACGGCCATGTGACGGCGGCCAGCAGTCCCGTCGCCGCACCCATGAACACCAGCGCGGCGCCGCCCATCTCGGCAGCATCCTCGCGGCTGCCGCGGCCGAGAGCGCGCGCCACCAGGGCACCGCAGGCGATCGTGAGGCCGATGGCGACGGAGATGGTGAAGAACAGCAGCGTCGCGGCGAAGCCGACCGCCGCGGCGAGTTCCTGCACGCCGAGCAGCGAGATGTAGAAGAGGTTGAGCGCGTCGACGACGAAGATCGAGACGAGGCCGACGGAGCCGGTCGCGGTCATGACGATGACGTGGCGCAACGTCGATCCGGTGGTGAACCGCGCCGTCGGCCCCGGCGGTGCCGTGTCAGCCATGACGGTCGTCCCCAGTCGCAGCCCTCATTCGCTCTTTTCCTTCGTTTCCTGCGCATCCGAAGCGCCAGCGGCCGTACGGTCGAGCCGCTTCGCCTGGCGATGCGGCTTGATCAGCGGCTCCGGCGTCACCGGCCGCGTGTGCCAGCGGCCGCGTCCGCTGTCCGGTCCGCCGAGGGCCTGGACCTGCATCCTCTCCTCGTCGCGCCGGCGCACGTCTTCGAGGATCGCGAGCGCGGCGTCTTCGTCCATGCCGAGGGCTTCCAGCGCCTTGCGCCCGAAAAGCAGGCCCGATTCGACCGTCTCGCGCAGCTCGTAGTCGACGCCCTTCGCACGCAACTCGAGCGCGTGGGTACGGTCGTAGGAACGGACGTAGAGCCTGGATTCGGGGAATTCGCGCTGGACGAGGTCGACGATCCGGTCGGTGACGTCGCGGCGGTTCGTGCAGACGGCGACGACCCTGGCGCGGCGGATGCCGGCGGCCTCCAGCACTTCCTTGCGCGTACCGTCGCCGAAATAGATTCGGAAACCGAACTTCGCCGCGCTCTGCACGCGCTCCGCGGAGTTCTCGATGATGGTGACGTCGGTGCCCCCGGTGAGCAGGATCTGGGAGGCGATCTGGCCGAAGCGCGAGAAGCCGATGAGCAGCACGTCCGCTCCCGCACCCTCGAAATCCTCGGTCATCTCCTCGGGCTTCTCGGCCGACAGGAAAAGCCGCGACAGCGGCGACAGCAGCGGCATCAGCGCCATGGACAAGGTCACGATGGCGATCAGCAGCGACGCGGTCTCCGCGGGAAAAAGCGCCGCCGCCGTTGCCGCGGTGAACAGGACGAAGGCGAATTCGCCGCCCTGGGGCAACAGGAAGGCGACGCGCACCGAGACGTCGCGATCCAAGCCGAAGACGCGACAGGCGGCGAGCGTCGTCACCACCTTGGTCGACATCAGCACCGGGACGCCGATGACGATCGCAAGCCAGTTCCCGGTGACCACGCCGAGGTCGAGCGACAGGCCGACCGACATGAAGAACAGGCCGAGCAGGATGCCGCGGAAAGGCTCGATGTCGGCGCGGAGTTCGTGGCGATAGGACGATTCCGCCAGCATCACGCCGGCGAGGAAGGCGCCGAGCGCCATGGAGAGGCCGGCTGCGTGTACCAGCGTCGCCGCGCCGAGCACGAC
Organism: uncultured Mesorhizobium sp.; assembly: GCA_937958475.1. Taxonomy (GTDB): domain Bacteria; phylum Pseudomonadota; class Alphaproteobacteria; order Rhizobiales; family Rhizobiaceae; genus DUSC01. The sequence continues at coordinate 31,988 of CALFXR010000218.1, forward strand.
GAACAGCGCCGCCGCGATCATCGCCTCCTTCGCACCGCTGCCGGCGATGACGCGAAACAGCGGATTGAGGAGATACCGGCCCGCGAGGATCAGTACGACCACGGCGATCAGGGCGATGCCGAACTGGGCCGCGCCGGAGTAGCGCGCCGTCTCCGCGCCCGGCGCCAGCAGCGGGATCAGCGCCAGCAGCGGCACGATGGCGATGTCCTGGAACAGCAGGATCGCGAATGCCTTCTGACCATGGCGGGTGCTGGTCTCGCCCTGCTCCTCGAGGGTCTGCATGGCGAAGGCGGTCGAGGAGAGGGCGAGGCCGAAGCCGACGATCGTTGCCGCCTGCCAGGGTAGACCGGCAAACAGCGAGGCGAGGCCTGCCAGCACGACGCCGCTGGCGGCAACCTGGGTGAAGCCGAGCCCGAAAATGTCGCGCCGCAGACCCCACAGGCGCGAGGGCTTCAGTTCCAGTCCGATGACGAAGAGCAGGAGGACGACGCCGAGTTCGGAGACGTGCAGGAACTCCTCGCCGCCGGTGATCAGCCGCGCCACCGGACCGATGGCGATACCCGCCGCAAGGTACCCGAGAATTGTTCCAAGCCCGATGCGCTTGAAAAGCGGGGCCGAGAGCACCGCGCCGCCCAACAGCAGCAGGATCTCCCAATAGGTGGTAGCGTTCTCGATTTCCAAGGTCGGGTCCGTGCGGTTCAGCGAAAAGGGACGGATGCCCTGCAGGCGCTTGTAGCCATTGCGCTGGCCCCACCGCAACAATAGATGGGGGGCACGAGCCGAATGTGACCGAGCAGGAACATGCAATGACCGAAATCGTGGACACATCCCGCCTGACCGACCGGGTCGCGGCGTTGGTAGACGCGGCCCGCAGGGCCGGCGCCGACGCAGCCGACGCGGTCGCCGTCGTCGGCAGGTCGACCAGCGTGTCGGTGCGGCTCGGAAAGGTCGAGGCGACCGAATCCTCGGAGAGCGACGATCTCTCGCTGCGCGTCTTCGTCGGCCGGCGCGTCGCCAGCGTCTCCGCGAATGCGGCATCCGATCCCGACATGCTGGCACGCCGCGCCGTGGACATGGCGCGGGTATCTCCCGAGGATCCCTTCCAGGGCCTCGCCGACCGCACCCGCCTGGCCAAGACGGTGCCCGACCTCGACCTGTTCGACGGGACCATTGTGTCCTCCGAGCGCCTCAAGGAGGACGCGTTGGCGGCGGAGGAGGCGGCGCGTGCGATTCCCGGCGTCACCAACTCCGGCGGAAGCGGCGCCAGCGCCGGCGTCGGCGGCCTTGTCCTGGCGACATCGGCGGGCTTCCTCGGCAGCTACGTCGCCTCCCGCTTCTCGCGCTCGGTCAGCGCGGTCGCCGGCGAGGGCACCGGCATGGAGCGCGACTATGACTTTTCGTCGCGGCTGCATTTCGCCGATCTCGATTCGCCTGAGACCATCGGCCGCAAGGCCGGCGAGCGCGCCGTGCGTCGCCTGGGCGCGCGCAAGGCGTCGACCGGACCGGTGACAGTGATCTTCGATCCGCGGGTGGCGCGCGGCATTGCCGGCCATCTCGCCGGCGCGATCAACGGCGCCTCGGTGGCCCGCAAGACCAGCTTCCTGCGCGACATGATGGGCAAGCAGGTGGCCTCGGCCGGAATCGTCGCGAGCGACGAGCCGCGCCGCCTGCGCGGCCAGTCGTCGCGACCCTTCGATGGCGAAGGCGTCGCCAGCGAGAGGCTGCTCATGGTCGAGGACGGCGTGCTGCGGCATTGGTTCCTGTCGACGTCGGCGGCGCGTGAACTCGGGCTCGAGACCAATGGACGCGGGGTGCGCGCCGCCTCGTCCGTAACCCCTTCGTCCACCAACTTCGCCATCGAGCCGGGGACGGCCTCGCCCGCGGACCTGATCGCCTCGCTGCGGACTGGCTTCTATGTAACCGAGGTGTTCGGCCAGGGCGTCAACATGGTGACGGGCGAATACAGTCGCGGCGCGTCGGGCTTCTGGATCGAGAACGGCGAACTCACCTATCCGGTTTCCGAGGTGACAATCGCCTCCAACCTGAAGGACATGTTCCTGCGGCTGACCCCGGCAAATGATGTCGACCGCAATTTCGGCACCGCCGCACCGACGCTCCTGGTCGAAGGGATGACACTTGCAGGCAGTTGAGGCAACCGGCACGAACGAGATCGCAGACGACCTCGCGCTGATCCGCGAGGCGGCGCGGGAGGCCGGCCGCATCGCCATGTCCTTCTTCGGCAAGAACCCGGAAGTCTGGCTGAAGACCGGCGCGTCGCCGGTGTCGGCTGCGGACTACGCGGTCGATCATTTCCTGCGCAAGTTCCTCATCGGCGCTCGCCCTGCATATGGCTGGCTGTCGGAAGAGACCGTCGACACGCCAGAGCGCCTGTCGGCGCTACGTACCTTCGTCGTCGACCCTATCGACGGAACCCGCGCCTTCATCGAGGGTCGTTCGACGTGGTGTGTCAGCGTCGCGGTCGTCGAAGCCGGCCGGCCGCTCGCCGGCGTTCTCGACTGTCCGGCGCGAAACGAATTCTTCGAAGCCGCCATCGGCGGCGGTGCCTTCAAGGACGGCGAGCGCATCGCAGTCCGCGCCGCCGGCCGGACGCCGCTGGTCGCCGGCCCCAAGTCACTGTTCGCCAACGCCGACATTCCGTGGCCGGGGGACTTCCGACGGGGTCCCTATTTCCCGTCGCTGGCCTATCGCGTCGCCGCGGTCGCCAGCGGCGATCTCGACGCGACCTACGTCAGACCCAACGCCCACGACTGGGACATCGCTGCAGCGGACGTCATCCTCTCGGAGGCCGGCGGGCGTATCGTCGATGCCCTCGGCGCAAATCTGATCTATGCGGGCACGGATCCGCGCCACGGCGCGCTCGTTGCAGGCAGCGGCAGGCTGCTCGAACGCCTATCCGAAATGCTCGCCGCGATCAGCCGGGACGGTCAGGAAGCGGTTTCAAATACGCCTGATTCGGTCTAATCATCGGCGGGTTTTTTTTAGCGACGGATCAAATTCGAATGCCCGAACAGGACGACAAGAAACAGCTGCTGCACCTCGTGTTCGGCGGTGAACTCAGGAAGCTCGACAGCATGGAGTTCCGCGATCTCGACAAGCTCGACGTCGTCGGCATCTTCCCCGACTACAAGTCCGCCGAGGAGGCTTGGCGTGCCAAGGCGCAGGCGACGGTGGACAACGCCCACATGCGCTACTTCGTCGTTCACCTGCACCGTCTTCTCGAGCCGGGGGTCAAGACCGGGTGAGTTCGGAGCCGACGATCGAACGCCCGGCCGCCAGCGCCCCGCGGCTTTCGAAGCGGTTGTGGCGCGGGATACGCAAGCCCCTGGCCGAATCGCGATTCGCCAAGGGCGCCCTGGCATCGCTGCTCGCCAGCGCCCTGCGCCTTATCTACTGGACCAACCCCGCATGCCGCGGGTCCTCGGATCTCGAAGGTCTCAACGCCGAACTCGCACCAGCGGTGGTGGCTTTGTGGCACGGTCAGCACCTGCTGGCGCCGATCATCTGTCCACCGAAGCCAGGATTCGTCGTCATGGTGTCGCGTAGCGCCGACGCGGAACTCAATGCGCTGGTCATCGAGAAATTCGGTATCGAGACGGTACGCGGCTCCGGCGGCCGCGTCGGCATCAATCACTTCGACAAGGGCGGCGCCAAGGCGCTGATCACGCTGAAGCGGGCATTGGAGGCGGGCAGGAACGTCGCCATGATCGCCGATATCCCGCACGGAACCCCGCGCGAGGCCGGTCTCGGCGTCATACTTCTGGCCAAGTACTCAGGCAGACCGATCATGCCTATCGCGGTGGCCACGAGCCGCCGCAAGGTACTCGAAAAGACCTGGGACAAGACGGTCGTCAACCTGCCGTTCGGCCACCGCGCGGTCGTTGTCGGCGATCCGCTGTACGTACCCGGTGACGCCACGACCGAGGAACTGGAGGCAAAGCGGCAGCAACTGACTCGGGCGCTGAACGAAGCGACCGACAGGGCCTATCGCTTGGTCGACGAGCGCCGATGAGCGAACGCTGGGCACGAACGATCCTGACGACCTATCGCTGGGTCGGCGCTGCGGCCTACCCTCTGGTCGGCGGCTATGTCGCCTGGCGCGCCAGCAAGGGCAAGGAGGACCGTGCCCGCCGCCGTGAACGCTACGGCATCGCGGACCGCGATCGCCCCGCGGGACCGCTCGTCTGGCTCCATGCAGCGAGCGTCGGCGAGACCAACGCGGTGTCGCCGTTGATCGATCGCATTCTCGGATTCGGCATAAACGTCGTTGTCACGACCGGTACGGTGACGTCGGCGGAGGTTTGCGAGAAGCGCTTCGGCGACAGGGTCATCCATCAATACGTGCCGCTTGACCTCAAGCCGGCCGTTTCGAACTTTCTCGAACACTGGCAGCCGGATCTCGCGATCATTGCCGAATCCGAACTCTGGCCGATGACCATTCTCGAACTCGGCGCCCGCCGGGTGCCGCAGGTCCTCGTCAATGGCAGGCTGTCCGATCGTTCGTTCCGCGCCTGGAAGCGGCGGGCCTACATCGCCGAAGCTCTCTTCGAGAACCTCGCCCATGTGATCGCCCAGTCGGATGCCGACGGCGAGCGCTTCAGCGCGCTCGGCGCGCGGCCCGTCACCGTTTCCGGCAATCTCAAGGTCGATACGGACCCGCCGCCGGTCGACGAGCGGACGCTGTCTCGCACCCGCTCCGAGATCGGCCGCCGCCAGACCTGGGCAGCGGTTTCCACGCATGACGGCGAGGAGCAGATCGCGGCCGACATCCACCAACGTCTCAAGTCGCGCCATCCGGACCTCCTCACCATCATCGTTCCGCGTCACCCGGAGCGATCCGACGCACTCGCGGCCGAGTTCGCCCAGGCAGGGCTCGACGTCGTGCGGCGCAGCACGGGCGAGCGTATCCGTCCGGGGACCGACATCTTCCTCGGCGATACGATCGGCGAGATGGGCCTCTACCTCCGGCTGACCGAGATCGCCTTCGTCGGCCGTTCGCTGACGGCCGAAGGCGGGCAGAACCCCCTGGAACCGGCGATGCTGCACACCGCCGTGCTGGCCGGCGTCAACGTCCAGAACTTTCGTGAAAGCTACCAGCACCTCATCGACGCGGGTGGCGCCAAGCTGGTCAAGGACCAGGAAATGCTGGCCGGCGCGATAAACTACCTTCTCAACAATCCGGCGGTCCGTGCCCGCATGATCGGCGCCGGCGCGGCTGCCGTGGAAGAGATGCGCGGCGCGCTCGCCAAGACACTGCGGATACTGGAGCCATTCCTACAGCCGCTCAGCGTCAAGTCGCGGCTCAAGCAGGGCAACGGGAGCAGCCGATAGTGGCCAGCGAAGCACCGCCTTTCTGGTGGAAGGCGCCGGACTGGCGCGCCTTCGCGCTCTATCCGCTGTCGGCCGTCTATGGCGCCGTAACGGCGCGGCGCATGATCACTGCGGAGCGGAAGAAGGTCGACCTGCCGGTTCTCTGTGTCGGCAACCTCACCGTCGGGGGCACCGGAAAGACACCCGTGGCCATCGCGCTCGCAAGGCAGGCGCTCGCCATGAAGCTCACGCCCGGCTTTCTGTCGCGCGGTCACGGCGGCGGGTTCTCTCGCCCGCACATCGTCGACCCGCATGGCGACAGCGCCCGCCATGTCGGCGACGAGCCTCTGCTGCTCGCCGAACATGCGCCGGTCGCGGTGACCGCGAACCGTGCCGCGGGCGCCGGGATGCTCGCCGAGCGCGGCTGCGACTTCCTCATCATGGACGACGGCTTCCAGAGCGCGCGCATCCACATCGACTACGCGCTCCTCGTCGTCGACGCCATGCGCGGCATCGGTAACGGCCACGTCGTTCCCGGCGGGCCGTTGCGCGCCCCCGTGGTGGGGCAACTGCGCTTCGCCGACGCAATCCTGACCATCGGCGACGGCGATGCGGCGAACGGGGTCATCCGCATGGCGGCGCGCGCCAACAAGCCGGTCTTCGAGGCGCATTCCCGACCGCGCAATCCCGAGGCCGTTGCAGGCCGGCGGGTGCTCGCCTTCGCCGGCATCGGCAATCCGGAGAAGTTCTACCAGTCGCTCCGTCAGTCGGGGGCCGACCTCGCCGCGACAAAGTCCTTCCCAGACCACTACCAGTTCATGGCCGACGAACTCGACGACCTCGCCATCCAGGCGGACAAGGCCGACCTCGTCCTGGTCACGACGGCGAAGGACGCGGCGCGGCTGCGCCATGCGAAGGGTGTTCCAGAGGGATTCGTCGAGCGTTTGGTCGTCCTCGAGATCGATACGGTGTTCGAGGCCGATCCGGTGCCGGAGCGCATTGTCGACGAGACGCTGGCGGCATGGCGGAAGCGCCAGATGGAAGCCTAAAGCCTTCCCCGCCGTTCGGGATCGAATCTCAGCCGCGCCGACGCAGGCCGGCGTCGCACTCGATCTCGCGCTGCAGGGAGGCGGCGGCGCTGGCGTAGGGCTCCTGGCGCGCGACGCTCCAATATTTGAGTTCGTCGAGCGGGATGGATTCGTGCGTGACCGCGCACCGGACGAAGGCGCCCGGACTGGTGACCTGGAAATCGCCGTCCAGGTAGCGGACCTTGGCCTCGCGCGAACCGGGGCCTTCGAAGCGGTTCATCATGTCGCCCTCTCAGTGCCGTCTTCCGCCACAGATTCTCCGCGAGGTCAAGGCGATGGCGCTAAAGCCGGTGCGACGCCTACCGCCGCCCGAACAGACGCTCGATGTCGGCGAGCTTCAGCTCGATGTAGGTCGGACGGCCGTGATTGCATGTGGCCGAGCCCGGCGTCGCTTCCATCTGCCGCAGCAGCGCGTTCATCTCCTCGGGCCTCAGACGACGCCCGGAACGGACGGAGCCATGGCAGGCCATGGTGGCGGCGATGGCGTCGAGGCGCCCCTTCAGGCCGGACGCCGTATCGTGCTCGGCGATCTCGTCGGCCAGGTCGCGGACGAGGCCCGGCACGTCGGTCTGGCCAAGCAGCGCCGGCGTTTCGCGGACCGCGACCGCCCCGGGGCCGAAACGCTCCAGGGACAGCCCGAAGCGGCGCAGCGCGTCTGCGTGGAGGGCCAGCCGCTCGGCGTCCTCCTCGGGGAGGTCCACGATCTCCGGAACAAGCAGCAGCTGCGCCGGCATCGGTCCCGCCTCCATCGCCCGTTTCAGCGCCTCGTAGACGAGGCGTTCGTGGGCCGCATGCTGGTCGACGATGACCAGCGAATCGGCGGTCTGGGCGACGATGTAGTTACCGTGGACCTGCGCCCGCGCCGCGCCGAGCGGGGCATCGACGGGCGTCTCGTCGGCCTCGACCGTTCCGGCGCGCGCGTCGGCGCTCGCCCACGATGCCGGGCCGGCATCGAATGCGGCCTGGGACGGCGCCGCGAATCCGGTCATTTCGAGAGGACGCGACGGCGAGCGTCGCAGGTCGTAGGCGGCCGCCGGTCCCGCACGGAATTCGGCGAAGCGGCTGCGGTGTTCGTCGGCCGGACCGGGATGGGCGTAGGACGCCGCACCCGGGCGGAACGCGGCGACCAGACCCGCCGAGCCGCTTGTCGCGGGGCGTATGCCGGCCGCGGCGAGCGCCTGGCGGATGGCGCCGACGATCAGCCCGCGTACCAGCCCGGGGTCGCGGAAGCGCACGTCGGCCTTGGCCGGGTGTACGTTGACGTCGACGAGGCGCGGGTCGATGTCGATGAACAGCGCGGCGACGGCGTGCCGGTCGCGTGCCAGCGCGTCCGCATAGGCGCCGCGGATGGCGCCGGCGATCAACTTGTCCTTCACCGGGCGGCCGTTCACGTAGGCGTATTGCTGCAGCGCGTTGGCGCGGTTGAAGGCAGGGATCGAGACGAGGCCAGAAAGCCGGATGCCCTCGCGCTCGGCGTCGATGGCGAGCGCGTTCTTCGGAAAATCCTGGCCCAGCACCCTGGCGACGCGGGCCGCGCGCGCCTCTTCGCCGTCGCCTTCGGCCTGCAGGTCGAGCGTCGAGCGGTCCGATCCCGACAGGGTGAAGCGGACGGCCGGGAAGGCGACGGCGATGCGCTTCACCGTGTCGGCGATCGCGGTGGCCTCGGCGCGTTCGCCCTTCATGAATTTCAGCCTTGCCGGCGTCGCGTAGAACAGGTCGCGGACCTCGACGACGGTGCCGCGATTCGCCGGCGCCGGCTTCGGCCCCGCGAGTTCGCCGCCCTCGACCCGGATCTCGTAGCCGTCGCCGCCGGGGGTGCGCGAACGCAGCGTCAGCCGCGCCACCGAGCCGATCGACGGCAGCGCCTCGCCGCGGAAGCCGAGCGAACGGATGTCGGCGATATCGTCCGAGAGCTTCGACGTGCAGTGGCGGGCGACCGCCAGCGCCAACTCGTCGCGCGGAATGCCGGAGCCGTCGTCGGAAACCCGGATCAGCGCCAGCCCGCCGCCGGCCGTGGCGATCTCGACGTGCCGCGCGCCGGCGTCGAGGGCGTTCTCGACCAGCTCCTTGACCACGCTCGCCGGCCGCTCGACCACCTCGCCGGCGGCGATCTGGTTGATCATGGTCTCGGAGAGGTGGCGGATCGGCATCGACCCAGCATAGCCGGATTCGCGGGCGAGGGGAGGGCGTGCCTCAGGGGTTGGGCGCCTACCGCGCCGCCAGCCAGTCGCGCACGCGGCGGGCGTTGTCGGAGAGCCCGCCCTCCTTGGGCCAGACCACGTAGAAGCCCTTGCCCGTGGTCATCACGTGTTCGGTGACGCGGACCAGCAGGCCCGAGGCGAGCAGCCTCTCGACGAGGTGCCGCCAGCCGATGGCGATGCCCTGTCCCTCCATCGCCGCCTGGATGACCAGCGCGTAGTCGTTGATGCGCAGGCCCGTGCCGGCCACGGCGAAGGAAAGCCCGGCCGAGCGGAACCAGTCGTCCCAGTTGGCGGCCTCGCGGAACGGCTCCTCGAGGTGGATCAGCCGGTGCGAGGCGAGGTCGGCGACAGTCCGGGGCAGGCCGAAGCGGGCGGCGTAGGCCGCGCCGGCGACGGGGAAGATCTCCTCCGGCGCCAGCGGCAGCGCTTCGTAGCTCGGCCAGTCCTGCGGGTCGCCGCCGCGGATGCCGAGCGGGATGCCCTCGGCGACGATGTCGAGGTCGCGGTCCGCCGTCTGGATGCGCAGGTCGATGCCCGGCAGGTCCTCGCGGAACTGCTGCAGCCTGGGCATCATCCAGAACGAGGCAAACGCGGTCGACGCCGACAGCGTCACGTGGCTGCCGACGGCGAGTTGCCTCAAATCCTCCGCCGACTTGCGGATGTGCGACAGGCCGAGCGAGACGTCGGCGAAGAAGCGCGTCCCTGCCTCGGTCAGGCGCACCTGTCGGTGGCGGCGGTGGAACAGCGGCACGCCGAGCTGCGTCTCCAGCCCGCGCACGGCATAGGATACCGCAGCCTGGCTCATGCCGAGCTCGCGCGCGGCGGCGGTGAAGGAGGCCAGCCGTCCGGCGGCTTCGAAGACGATGAGGCTGCCGGCCGACGGCAGCAGGCGACGCAGGTTCTGCATAAGGTGAGTTTATACAAGCGATGAGAATTTTCCAGCGTCACGAACGACGTGGGGAGGTCTAGGCTCGACCAGGCTTGTAGAGCTGTTTCGTACGGTGCCGGTGGGAGAAGCCATGTCTGACGCGGTGATGGAGGTTGCGGCGGAACCGGCGCGGCGGCGCGAGCGTGGCGGACGCCAGGCGCGCCGCGAGGAGCGTTCGCATGGATCGCAGGGTCTCGGCAGGCCCTACATCCTGCGCGGCATTCCGACCTACGACGTGCTTTCCGAGGAGAACCTGGTCCGCATCGAACGGACCGCCGACCGCATCCTCGCCGAGATCGGTATCGAGTTCCGCGACGATCCGGTCGCGCTCGATCACTGGCGCCGCGCCGGCGCCGATGTCGACGGCGTCCTTGTGAAGTTCGAACCGGGGCTGCTGCGCGAGGTCCTGAAGACCGCGCCGGCGGAATTCACCCAGCATGCGCGCAACCCTGCGCGCAGCGTCAGGATCGGCGGCAGGAGCGTCGTCTTCTCGCCGGCCTACGGCTCGCCCTTCGTCATGGACCTCGACAAGGGCCGACGCTACGGAACGATCGAGGATTTCGAGAACTTCGTGAAGCTGGCGCAGTCCTCGCCCTGGCTGCATCATTCGGGCGGCACGATCTGCGAGCCGGTCGACGTGCCGGTGAACAAGCGCCATCTCGACATGGTCTATGCGCACATCCGCTACTCCGACCGCGCCTTCATGGGTTCGGTGACGGCCGAGAGCCGGGCGGAGGATTCGATCGACATGGCGCGCATCGTCTTCGGCGAGCGCTTCGTCGACGAGAACTGCGTCATCCTCGGCAATGTCAACGTCAACTCGCCGCTGGTCTGGGACGCGACCATGACGACGGCGCTGCGCGCCTACGCCCGCGCCAACCAGTGCGCCGTCGTCGTGCCGTTCATCCTCGGCGGCGCCATGGGACCGGTGACCAATGCCGGCGCCATCGCCCAGTCGCTGGCCGAGACCATGGCCGGTTGCGCGCTCACCCAGCTCGAGCGGCCCGGCGCGCCGGTCATCTTCGGCAATTTCCTGTCGTCGATGTCGCTGCGCTCCGGCTCGCCCACCTTCGGCACGCCGGAGCCGGCGATCGGCTCGATGGTGATCGGCCAGCTTGCCCGGCGGCTCAACCTGCCGCTACGCTGCTCCGGCAACTTCACCACCTCGAAGCTGCCTGACGCCCACGCCATGAACGAGGGCACCATGTCGATGCTGGCCGCGGTGCACTGCGGCGCCAACTTCATCCTGCATTCCGCCGGCTTCCTCGACGGCCTATTGTCGATGTCCTACGAGAAGTTCGTCATGGACGCCGACTTCTGCGGCGCGCTGCACACCTATCTCGACGGCGTTCAGATCGACGACAACCAGCTGGCGCTGGACGCCTTTCGCGAGGTCGGGCCGGGCAGCCATTTCTTCGGCTGCGCCCACACGATGGCGAACTACGAGACGGCCTTCTGGGATTCCGAGATCGCCGACAACGAGCCCTACGAGAAGTGGCAGGCGGCGGGTTCGACCGACGCCGCGACGCGCGCCAACCGCCTGTGGAAGAAGAAGCTCGCGGAATACGTCGCCCCGCCGCTCGACGAGGGCATCGACGAGGCGCTGAAGGACTTCATCGCACTTCGCAAGGCGGCGAGCCAGGACGCCTGGTACTGAGAACGGGAGCCGGCCATGAAGATCACCAACATCCGCGTCACCCACGTCAACGTGCCCCTCGACGCGCCGTTCTGGTGGACGGCCGGCCTCTATGGCGGGGCGTCGAAGTCGATCGTCGAGGTCGAGACCGACGAAGGCATCGTCGGCCTCGGCGAGGCGCCGTGGTGGCATTTCGGCGAGGTGATCAAGGCCGAGATCGCGCCGGCGCTGATCGGCGCCGATCCGCTCGACATCGCCGACTGCGAGGCGCGCTGCGTGCCGCCGTGGCAGATCACCGCCAACACCGGAGAGAATGCGGCTTCGGTCGCCTTCGGTGCGGTCGAGCTGGCGCTGTGGGACATCCGCGGCAAGGCTTTCGGCATGCCGCTCTACAAGCTGCTCGGCGGCGCCGTGCGCAAGGATATCCCGTTCTCCGAGTACTTCGCCTTCCGGCCGAAGCACGAGGGCGCGGGCGGCGAGATGAGCCCGGAGGCGATCGTCGACTACTGCCTGAAGATGCGCGAGGAGCACGGCTCGACCATCTTCGAGGGCAAGCTGATCATGGGCGACCCGCAGCTCGAGATCAGGACGGTCCGGATGCTGCGCGAGGCGCTCGGCGAGGCCGCTCAGATCAAGCTCGATTCCAACATGCAGTGGTCGCTGACCACGGCGCGTTGGGTGCTACGCGAGATCGAGCCGTTCAACGTGCGCAACTACGAGGACCCGGTCGCCACCTTCGAGGAGATGGCGGCGCTGCGCCAGCATTCGCGCATTCCGTTCTCCACCCACGTGCCCGACCTGCGCCGCTCCGTGGCGCTCGGCGCCCCCGACTTCTTCGTCTGCAACTTCGCCGCACTCGGCGGCCTGTCGAAGACGCTGAAATTCATCGCCGCCTGCGAGGCGATGGGCAAGGGCTTCTGGTGCTATTCCAACGACCTCGGCATCATGACCGCAGCCTACCTGCACGTGGTGGCCGCAACACCGCATATCACCGAGGCTTCGCAGTCGCTGTTCCGCTGGCAGGTCGGCGACGTCATCCAGGATGGCCCCTTCCGCCAGACGAACAATGTCGTCAAGGTGCCGGAAGGCCCCGGCCTCGGCGTCGTGCTCGACCGCTTCGCCATGAAGCGATGGGCGCAGCACTTCGCCGACAACGGGCCGATGGGCCACTTCTCCGATCCCGCCAATCCCGGCCGCTACCGCCGGCTGCCGCTCAATTGAATAGGTTTCAGAGGCACGTCGACGTGGTAGGATGGCCGCATGACGAGACTTCTCAAGCAGGCAATCGAGGCTGTCAGCCGTTTGTCGGCCGCAGAGCAGGACGAGATCGCCCAGATGCTTCTCGAGATCGTCCGAGACGGCGATGACGGCGATGTCTATGTGCTTTCGGACGAGGAACGTGCGGCGCTCGAACATTCCCTCGAATTCGCCGACAGGGGAGAGTTCGCGACGGACGATGAAGTGCAGGCTGTCTTCGCGAAATACCGGCTGTGAAGATAAAGTTCACTCCGCCCGCGCTGGCGGATGTCGACCAAATACTCGAATTCCTCCAGACGGAGTCCGCAGAGGCGGCGGATCGGCTGCAGTCCCGGCTTCGCGCCGTGATCGACGGATTGAGCGAATTCCCGCGGTCAGGCCGCCGGACGAACCTGCGTCACGTCCGATACGCCAACACCCATCCCTATCCGTACCTGGTCTTCTACCGCCTGAGGCCAGGGCTGATCGAGGTCATCGGCGTGCGACACGGAGCACGCGATCCGAACTCCATGCCCGCCCTTCCGCGATAGCGGCGCTCGGAAGAAGTGGCGCGCTCGATCCGCGCCTCGAATCCGCGGCTTCCGCACCGCTCCAGCCCGCGACGGACGGTCACGTCTTGGCCGGACAACCGAGCGACTTCCGGGAGCCCGTCCGCACGGCTAGTCGGTGTGGCGCGTCCCGGCATCTTTCGATTTTCGCGTCCTGGCGGGCGCATGTAAACCTTCCACGGATGACATGAAGACCATGCTTTCGAACGACCCTCTCCTCCAGCCCTACCAGTTGAAGCACCTCACGCTGAAGAACCGCGTGATGTCGACCAGCCACGAGCCGGCCTATTCCGAGGACGGCATGCCGAAGGAGCGCTACCGGCTCTACCACGCCGAGAAGGCGAAGGGCGGCATGGCCATGACGATGACGGCCGGTTCGGCGCTGGTGTCGCGCGACAGCCCCGCCGCCTTCGGCAATCTCCAGGCCTGGCGCGACGAGATCGTCGGCTGGATGCGCGAACTCGTCGATGCCTGCCACGAGCACGACTGCAAGGTGATGATCCAGCTGACCCATCTCGGCCGCCGCACGGGGTGGAACAAGGCCGACTGGTTGCCGGTGCTCGCCCCCTCTCCGGTCCGCGAACCGGCGCACCGCGCCTTCCCGAAGACGGCGGAGGACTGGGACATCGAGCGCATCGTCGCCGACTACGCCTCGGCCGCCCAGCGCATGAAGGAGGCCGGCCTCGACGGCATCGAGTTCGAGGCCTACGGCCACTTGATGGACGGCTTCTGGTCGCCGGCCACCAATACCCGTACCGACGAATACGGCGGCTCGCTCGACAACCGCATGCGCTTCTCCTGGCGTGTCGTCGATGCCGTCCGCGCCGCCGTCGGGCCGGACTTCATCGTCGGCGTGCGCATGGTCGCCGACGAGGATTTCGACAAGGGCCTATCGAAGGACGAGGGCGTCGAAATCGCCCGCCGCTTCGCCGCCTCCGGCAAGGTCGACTTCCTCAACATCATCCGCGGCTCCATCGAGACCGATGCGGCGCTGACCAGGGTCATCCCGGTGACCGGCATGCGCTCCTCGCCGCATCTCGACTTCGCCGGCGAGGTCCGCGCCGCGACGAGGTTCCCCGTCTTCCATGCCGCGCGCATCCAGGACGTGGCGACCGCCCGGCATGCCATCGCCACAGGCAAGCTCGACATGGTCGGCATGACGCGCGCCCACATCGCCGACCCGCACATCGTCCGGAAGGTGATGGAGGGCCGCGAGCACCAGATCCGCCCCTGCGTCGGCGCGACCTACTGCCTCGACCGCATCTATGAGGGGGGCGAGGCGCTGTGCGTGCACAATGCCGCGACCGGCCGCGAAGCGAAGATTCCGCATGTCATCGGCAAGGCCGAGGGGCCGGCGAAACGCATCGTCGTCGTCGGCGCCGGCGCGGCCGGGCTCGAGGCGGCGCGCGTCACCGCCGAGCGCGGTCACAAGGTCACCGTGCTCGAGGCGGCCGGCCAGGCCGGCGGCCAGATCCGGCTGGCCGCGCAGAACCCGCGGCGCAAGGAACTGGTCGGCATCGTCGACTGGCGGCTGGCCGAGCTCGAACGGCTGGGTGTCGACCTTCGCTACGGCGTCTGGGCGGAGAAGGACGACGTGCTGGCGCTTGCGCCTGATGTGGTCATCGTCGCCACCGGCGGCCTGCCGCAGAACCCCCCGCTCGACGAGGGTGGCGACCTCGTCACGTCGAGCTGGGACATCGTCGCCGGCGCGGCCAAGCCGGCAGAAACCGTGCTCGTCTACGACGACAATGGCGGCCATCAGGGCATGAGCGCCGCCGAGATCGCGGCCAATGCGGGCGTCAGGGTCGAGCTGGTCTCGCCCGAACGCTTCTTCGCCCCGGAGATGGGCGGCCTGAACCACGTCCCCTATATGAAGGCCTTCCACGAAAAGGGCGTGCGCATCACCGTGAACACCCGCCTCGTCGGTGTGCGCCGCGACGGCAATCAGCTCGTCGCCACGCTGGGTTCCGACTTCACCGGCGCTTATCGCGAGGAGCGCCGGGTGGACCAGGTCGTGGTCGAGCACGGCACGCTGCCGCTCGAAGACCTCTATCTTGCCCTGAAGCCGCTGTCGTCGAACGGCGGCGCGGTCGACTACGATCGCCTGATCCACGGCGGTGAGATCTTTCCCGTGCGCCAGGCGGGCTCCTTCGTCGTCTTCCGCATCGGCGATGCCGTCGCCTCGCGCAACATCCACGCGGCGATCTACGACGGAATCCGCTTCGGCATCAGGATCTGAAGGCGGCCGTCAGGAGGGGGTCCCCGCCTGAACCGAGCGACTTTCTGCGTCGCACCCAACCATGTTGGGGGCCATGCCGTTTCGGCGCAGACACGATCTTGTCGCGCCCTTGGATTGCCGATAGTGCTGCGAGAAATCCTCTCGCAAGGCGATCCGATGCAGGCCGATGATTTCACGGAAGAGACGATTCGTCGGATCGACGCGCGCCGGGATCGGACGATTGCCAACCCGGTCATCGACCGGTGGCGCTTTCGCGAACGCCAGTTCACGCCAAGCACCGCCCAGTCGATGGACGCAGCCGTCGGTGATCTCCGCAGGAATGCAGCTCGCTACAATGAACTCGCGGCTTCGCTGAACGACGAGGCCTCGGTCGAGACGCTGCGCCAGTTGATGATGTTCCGCGTGCTCGGTCAGCATCGGTTCGCGCTCCCGCTTTCCGCCGAGGTCGAGGATGCCTACCGGCAATCGGAGGCGATGCGGATCGGCTCGAGCGAACGCAAGTTTCCCCCGTTTGACTTCTCCACGTACCGCGTGCCTTCCTTCTTTGGACAGTCCATCGAGCTGGAAGCATGGCTCGGCAACATCGTCTGTTCCTTCGCGTTCGAACAGTACTTCTACAACCGTGCCGAAACGAGCATCCGGCCGGGTGCCGGCGATATCGTCATCGACGCCGGAGCCTGTTTCGGCGACACCGCGTTGGCGTTCGCCGCTGCCTCGGGCAAAGGCGGGAAGGTCTACTCTTTCGATCCGACTCCGGCGCATCAGGAGACTTTCCTGGCGAACGTGGCCAGGAATCCCGTGCTCGCTCCACGGATCGAACTCGTCGGGCGCGCCCTCAGCGACGTTGCCGATCAGAGCCTGCGCTTCAAGGTTCAGGGTGCCGGCTCGCGTTTCTCGAACGAGGGGGACATCGTCGTTACCACGGAGACGATCGACCGCTTCGTCGAACAGGGCGGCTTGAAGCGGGTCGATTTCATCAAGATGGACATCGAGGGTGCCGAGCGAAGCGCGCTTGCCGGTGCGCGCCGAACGATCGAGCGCTTCAAGCCGAAACTGGCCATTTCCGTCTACCATTCGATCGAAGATCTGCTCACGATCCCGCAGCTGATCCGTACGATGAATCCCGGATACAAGCTGTTTCTCGGCCACTATACCAACCATCTGGAGGAAACGATCCTCTATGCGGCGTAGACGCGGTTGGCGGCAGCAGCAGCAGCATAGGAGCCTGCTCTTCGCACGGGACCCTCGTCACCCAGCGGATGCGGGCTTTACGTGCGGGGCGAGTGCTCGGTAATCTCCGTCGTTTCGAGGCCGGGTCGACGTCATCGATCGGCGGGCAGCATCCCGGCTGGGAAATTCGGCAACCAGTGCTTCAGGATGGCGGGGATGATGACCTTGGCGCGGAACCGTCGGCTCGCATTCCGCGGGCAGGTCGCGATGGCCACGGGTCTGCGACGTCAGCGCGTGGAGCGCTTACCGCTCTATATCGAACACTGCTAGATGAGCCGCGCGCCGACCATCACGATCGTGACGCCGACGCGCAATCGGCGGGCTGCGCTGTTGCGGGCGATCGAAAGCGTGCGGCGCCAGACCCTGGAGGACTTCGAGCATATCGTTGTCGACGACGGCTCGGACGACGGAACTGCCGAAGCCGTCGCGACGGTAGAGGACCGCCGCCTGCGCTTCGTCCGCTTCGACGACCGACGCGGCGCCAATGCCGCGCGCAATCTCGGCATCGGCCTGGCGCGGTCGAATCTTGTCGCCTTCCTCGATTCGGATGACGAGTACCTGCCGTTCCGCCTGGAACGTTCGGTGGCGATGTTCGGCGCCGATCCGTCGATCAACATCACGATCAGTTCTTTCCAGGCATGCAAGGCGGGAAGGATGACGCCGACGACCAATGGCGGCGCGCGATTGTCCCCCTTGGACTTCGAGCGCGCGCTCATGGCGCAGGTTACGGCGATAGCCGGTTCCGCGATCACTGTTCGAAAGGCCGCATTCGAAGCCGTCGGCCTGTTCGACGAGGCCCTCCGGCGTTTCCAGGATCGCGAACTCCTGCTGCGCCTCGCTGCCGCGGACTTCGGTGCAACGACGATCGAACCCATCGACTGGGTGAAGCATCACAGCGAGGATTCGATCTCCAGCCAGCGCCACGGCTATGTCGCTGCCTATGGCGAATTGCTGGTACGGCATCCGCGCCTCCTGGAGCGGTATCCCGACATCGCCGTCTACATGGTGGCGCGCCGGCTGCTGAGCAGCCTGCTGCAGGGGCAATTTCGCGCCCTGCTGGGAGATTTTGATGCCAACAGGCGCAGCCCCGCTCTGGGCTTCTCGCCCACGAGGCTCGTCGCCGGCTATCTGGAAGGGCGGAGACAGCGCAAACTGATACGCCGACAGGTCAGAAGTCTCGCCGAATCCCACGCCGCAGATCAGCCGGCGGTCGTTCCCTTGACCTCCTAGCCGACTTCCGTATCGCACGCGGAAGTGAAGTCGGCTGCAAAGGCGGTCAGAGGTCCGCCAGACGACCGTGGTCGTGGCCGCCATCGGCAAGGGTCTCGATGACCCTGCAAGTGTCGATGCGGCCGCGGGCGCACTGCGCCACCATCTCTTCCAGTTCCGCGTTCAGGGCCGTCAGCCGCGCGATGCGCGCGTCGACTTCGGCGAGGCGGGCCTTCGCGACGGCGTCTGCCGCGGCGCAGGATTGCGCCGGTTCGTCCTGAAGCGAAAGCAGCGTGCGGATCGCCTCGACGTCGAAGCCGAGTTCGCGAGCATGGCGGACGAAGGTGAGCCGCTTCAGGTCGTCCGCATCGTAGAGGCGGCGATTGCCGACGCTGCGCGGCACCGCCGCGATCAGCCCGATGTCCTCGTAGTAGCGGATGGTCGGCACCTTGATGCCGGTCGCCTGGGCCGCCGCGCCGATCGGAAGACCGGGTTCGCGCATTTTCCGCTTGCTCCTCTAGTCACTGGAGGATGTAGCACGGCGACCGTCAAAGGGTTAGACGTTCGGGAATCGCCGCGGGTCGGCGACGGGCCGATCGCGACGGAAGGTCAAAATGGCTTCGCACCACAACCATCATCATCATGTCGATCCGGAAGCGGGGGACCGACGCGTCATCCTGGCGATTGCAGTCAATCTGGGACTGACGCTCGCCCAGATCGCCGGCGGGATCGTCTCCGGGAGTCTCGCGCTCATTGCCGACGCGGTCCACAACTTTTCCGACGCGATATCGCTGGTCATCGCCTTCGCCGCCCGCAGGATCGCGCGGCGCCCGACCGACGCTTCGATGACCTTCGGCTACGGCCGCATCGAGGTGGTTGCGGCGCTGGTGAACTACACGTCGCTGATCATCGTCGGCTTCTATCTCGTCTTCGAAGCAGTCGGCCGATTCCTGGAGCCCCAAGGCGTCGAAGGCTGGATCGTGGTGGTCATCGCCGGCATCGCGCTTGTGGTGGACATCGCTACCGCGCTCCTCACCTGGTCGCTGTCCAGGGAAAGCGTGAACATCCGCGCCGCCTTCCTGCACAATGTCGCCGACGCGCTCGGCTCGGTGGCGGTGATCGTCGCGGGGACGCTGATCCTGATCTACGACTGGCGTCTGGTCGACCCGATCGTCACCCTCATGATCGCCGCATACATCCTGTGGCAGTCCTTCGCCGAGATCGGCCCGGTCATCCGCATCCTCATGAATGGCAGCCCGGCGGACATCGCCGGAGCCGAGGTCGTTGCACGAATGCGCACGATCGACGGCGTACGCGACGTGCATCACGCGCATTTCTGGCAGATGCAGGAGCACGAGAGCGCGCTCGACGCCCATGTGGTGGTGGAGGAAGGCGCATGGAACCGCGCCGACTCCATCAAGGCCGACGTCAAGGCACTGCTCGCCGGAGAATTCGGCATCACCCATTCCATGATCGAACTCGAGTGTTCGCGCCATGCATGCAAGGGAGCGCAGGTCTTCGGGCATCCGCAGGAGCGGGCGGCGCACGATCACTGAGTGGATCACGCTGCGACGGTTGCGGTGTTCAGGCCGGGATGCAGGTGAGTCGATAGACGGTCGCGCGCGTTGCGGCGGAGCCGTCACCGAAATCCCGGACGTCATACGCCGCTATCGGGCTGAGCCGATCACGCGGCAGGAACAGCC
>CALFXR010000219.1 GCA_937958475.1 uncultured Mesorhizobium sp.
GGGGAGAAGGCCGCGCCGCCGCCGGGCTCCCCTCCTCGCCCCCACGAAGTGGGGGGTGAGCGGCCGGTTCGCCGAAGGCGAATTCGGCGTGCCGGTGGCACGCCGAAAGGCCAGCGAACGCCGGGACGCTGCGAAGCAGCGGGGACCCGGCCGGTGGCGCCGCGCAGCGGCGACGGAGTGGGGGCCTTTGCGCCGCCCCGCGCCGTTCACGGGGCAAACTCGCATTTCTAACGGGCGGGTTCTGCGCTTTCTAACGTGATGCCTGTATGACCGTTCTGTATGAGATAGTAGCTGCGAGGCACCTCCAGTAATGCGATTGCGACAACGACCATTGCTCGGATTGCTCATCAATCCGCTGGGCAAGACCACCCGAGAGTTGGAACTCGGCGACTACGAGTTGCGGATAATCCGGCGTAAGAATACGCAATCGCTGCCCATCGCAGCGCTGATGTCCGCTCCGATCGTCCATCGCGGGTTGTTCGGATCAACGCTGATCGCAAAGGCGGCCGGGCATGACGACATCATTCTCCGTGGTGTGGCCGCTTCGGACGCGCGAGCATTCGCGGTGGATGTGCGCAATGCCTGGGTCCATCAAAACGTTTCTGCGTTCGAGCGGGAAGCGGACCGCTTCGCCGCGCTTCATGCGGCGATTTCCGAGCTAGCGCGGCCGACGTTCTATCCGGCTGCCTGCCGCACCGAGCCTCTTCGGAAGGACGCGAACGCGCTCGATGTCGCGCTGTTGTCGAAACTTCAACGCGACGCCATCGGCCCGCAACGGGCTGCGGACGTGGCCGTCGTTAGGTCGTTCGTCGCCGGTCCTGAAACTGCCCGACAGCGAGCGATCGCGTTGTTCGTCCAGTCCGAGCTCGATCGTTGGAAAGACTTCTTCGACACGATCGAGAGCAAGCCACTCACGCCCGAACAGCGACTTTCCGTCGTCGTCGACGAAGACGCAACGCTGGTCCTGGCAGGCGCGGGATCGGGCAAGACCAGCGTAATCACCGCGAAGGCCGCCTATCTGGTGAAGGCCGGCATCCGCAAGCCGGACGAAGTGCTGCTGCTCGCTTACGCCAAGAACGCCGCCAAGGAAATGTCGGAGCGGGTAGAGGCAAGATCGGGCGTGCCGGTGACCGCGCGGACTTTCCATTCTCTTGCCTTGAACATTATCGGGACTGTCGAGGGCCGGAAGCCTGCGCTTGCAGACCATGCCACCGACGACTTGAAGTTTGTGAACCTGATCAAAGACATATTGAGGGATCTCGTGAGAGCGGCGGCAGACGTGGCACGCGCGATCATTCAGTGGTTCTCCCACTTTCTGGTCGAGCCGAAGACAGAGTGGGATTTCAAGACGAAGCACGACTTCTACAGTCACATGGAGCAGCAGGACCTGCGTACTTTGCAGGGCGAGAAGGTCAAAAGCTACGAAGAGCTTCAGATCGCCAACTGGCTTTACGAAAACGGTATCAAGTACGAGTACGAGCCCGTCTACGAGCACCAACTGCCTGCATCAGGAAGGCGGGACTACTGTCCCGACTTCCGCCTGACGGAAAGCGGCGTCTACATTGAACATTTCGGCGTGCGCCGCCAGAAGATGCCCGACGGCAGCGAACGACTGGTCACCGCACCGTTCGTCGACCGCGATGAGTATCTTGCAGGCATGGCCTGGAAGCGTCAGGTCCATGCCGAGCACGAGACGACGCTGATCGAGACGTTCAGTTACGAGCGGCAGGAAGGCCGGCTGCTTGTCAATCTCGCCGAAAAGCTGGCCCCTCACGTGACCACGCAGCCTCTGCCTGCCGAGACTCTTTTCGATCGCGTTGTGGAGATGCAGCAGGTCGACCAGTTCTCACAATTGCTGGGGACATTCCTGCGAAAGTTCAAGGGCGGAGGGTACAGCCTCTCCGACTGTGGCGCGAAGAGCGCGCGATTGAAGATGGGCGAACGCGCGAGGGCTTTCCTTGCCGTCTTCGAACCGGTGTTCGCAGAGTATGAAAGGCGGCTCTCCGGACGGATCGATTTCGAAGACATGGTGTTGCGGGCCGCGGGCTATGTCGAAAGCGGGCAGTATGTCAGCCCGTTCCGCCACATCCTCGTGGATGAATTCCAGGACATCTCGCAGGGCCGCGCTCGATTGGTGAAGGCGCTCAAGGCCCACCATGCGGACGCTCGGATATTTGCTGTCGGCGACGACTGGCAGTCGATCTTCCGCTTTGCCGGGTCTGACATTCACATCATGCGTCATTTCGGTGAGGAGTTCGGAGGATGCTTCAACAGCGAGGGAGGCGTGCACCGCGTGATCGATCTTGGGCGCACATTCCGCTCTGTCGACCATATCGCCTTTGCGGCCAAGACCTTCGTGCTCAAGAACCCTGCCCAGATCGACAAGAAGATCGTGCCTGCCGGGTCCGCAACTGAACCGGCGATCAGAGTGGCGATGATCGCGAAGGAGGAAGGCGACCGGAAACTCCGTGAGGTGCTCGCCGAGTTGGCGACCAGGAACATGGATGCGGATCGGCCGTCGAGCGTGTTGATACTGGGGCGATATCGTTTCCTTGAGCCGAACATGGCGGATCTGCAAAGAAGCTACCCGCGGCTTCGGATCAGTTTTAAGTCGATACACGCATCGAAGGGGCTGGAGGCCGATCATGTCGTGCTCTTGAACGCCGACAGCGGCCGAATGGGGTTCCCGTCAGAAATCGTCGACGATCCGCTGCTGTCCCTGGTTTCGCCGGAGGACGAGCCCTTCGAACATGCGGAAGAACGACGGCTGATGTATGTCGCGATGACGCGCGCCCGTCACACGCTTACGGTGCTCGCGTCGAAATCGCGGCCCTCCGTTTTCGTCAGTGAACTCCTCGAAGATCCGACCTACAACATCGCCACTGCTCCCGGCGCAACTCCCGAACGGTATGAGTGCCGCGAATGCGGGGGAAGGCTTCTCGACGTTCGTGGAAAGGATACTCGCGTATGGTATCGCTGCGAACATGTTCAGCACTGCGGCAATCTACTGCCGGCGTGCCCTTCCTGCGGCACTGCCTCGCCACGCAGGACGCAGGGTTCAGCCAAGGCCCAATGCACCTGTGGGGCCAGCTTTCCTGCTTGTCCAGTGTGCGAAAGCGGCTGGCTTGTCGAGCGAAAGGGACGCTATGGCAGTTTTCTTGGCTGCGTTCGCTATCCCCAATGTAGCGGGACGGCTCAAACTGAGCGGCCCGGAGGCCATTCGGGCAGGAGATCGAAGAAGGTGAAACCGCCGTCGACTCTCCCATAGCCTGCTCTTCATGACGGTCGATGGCGTCAGATGTCGGCCTTGGGTCAGCCGGTTCGTCGCGCCTTCGTGCGCGGATTCGCGAGGATACGTCCCTTCGGGCAATTTTAGGGATCACGGCCAGTTCCATGAACGGCTGATCTCAACCGCCTTCCCCGCCTCCCAACACGTGCATAAAATCCCCCACCCCCTCCAACAAAATCAACGCCTTCCGCGAATTTTGCCGCTTCTTTATCCCCCTCCCGAAAACCCGCTTCAGAATAGGCGCGGGCGAAGGAGGCCCGGAGATGGTGTTGCAGGACAGGGGGACGTTGAAGGGCATCGCGGCGACGCTGCTGGCGCTCGCGCTCCTCGCCGAGCGCGCCGCCGGCCGCTCGCTGCCCGTGCGCTTCGTCGTGCTCGCCATCCTCGGCCGGGCCGAGGCGATCGCGCGGGGCTTCGTCGCCCGGTCGACGGCGACGCTGATCGCCGAGGCGATCGAGGCCGGCTGCCCGGACCTGCCCTTTCCCGACCTCGCCTGCCTCGACGAACCGCACGGCCCGCACTACGGCGCGGCCGATGCCGTGCTGCTCGCGCTGCGCCTGCGCATCCTCGCCGCCGTGCTCGGCATGCTGGCACAAACCGACAGCGCTTCCGAAGACGTGTCCTGGGGCTGGGCTGCCGACGGCATTGCCGTCCCGACGCTCGACGCCGCCGGTGCGCCGCACCTGCCGGTGCTGCTCGTCGTCCGCCTTCCCTTTGCGCTGCGGCCGCACGACACGTCGTAAGGCCGCCTCCGGGCTTTTCGACCACGAAACTCCCGGCGCCGGCGCCGCCCCTCATCGCCCTGCCGGGCACTTCTCCCCGTGACGGACGGGGAGAAGGGAGCCGCCGTCAGCGCGTCAGCGTGATCTGGTCGCCGACGGCGGCGAGCGCGCCGCGGACGTCGAGCGTGGAGAAGGGTTTTTCCAGGATCAGCGGGCGCAGATGCGGGGCCAGCGCCTCGACCTCGGCGCGCGCCCCGATCATATCGCCGGTGACCAGCACGAAGCGGCGGGCGAGGTCGGCGCGCTGGTCGAGCAGTTCGCGGTAGACCGCGATGCCGCTGGTGCCGGGCATGCGCAGGTCGCTGAAGACGATGTCGGGCGCGGCCAGCGCCAGCGCTTCGGGCGCCGACGTCCAGGCGGTCATCACCGTCGACTTGATGCCCATCAGTTCGAGGATGTCGGAGAGCGAGGCGGCGACGTCCGGCTCGTCGTCGACGATGAGGGCGCGGCGCAGGCCGATGGAGACGCTTCCGGGCCGCGCGGCGCTCGCGCCGGCCTTCTTCGAGGCCGGCAGCTCGACGACGAAGCGGGCGCCCTGCGGCGCCACCTCCTCGAACCAGATCTGGCCGCGGTGGCGCTGGATGATCGAGCGCGAGATCGACAGGCCGATGCCGGTGCCGACGCCGACCGGCTTGGTGGTGAAGTAGGATTCGAAGATGCGGTGGCGGATCTCCGGCGCGATCCCCGGCCCGTTGTCCTCGACCGAGAAGCCGGCGGCCTCGTCGCGGCGGAAGGTGCGCACGCGGATGCGCCGGTCCTTCGCCACTGCCGCCAGCGCGTGCTGGCTGTTGACCAGGAAGTTGGCGACCACCTGGGTGAGATGGTCCGGGTCGGCCTGCACGGGAAGGGCGGTTTCGGCGAAGTCGGTGTCGATGCCGATGCCGGCGCTGCGCGCGCCGTAGGCGGTCACCTCGAGCGCCGAGCGCACGACCTGGTTCAGGTCGGTCTCGACCTGCTCGGTCGGATGCAGCCGCACCATGCCGAGGAAACTCTTGACGATGCGCCCGCAGCGCTCGGCGGCGGCGCGCACCTTTTCCGCCCGCACCTTGGTCTGCGGGTCGGCGGAGAATTCGTGGAGCAGGGTCGACTGGGCGACGACGACGGCGAGCGGGTTGTTCAGCTCGTGCGAAACGCCCGCGAGCAGCGAGCCCATCGCCGCCATCTTCTCGTTCTGGTGCAGCTTTTCGCGCTGGCGGTTGATCTCGTCCTCGGCGCGGCGCCGCTCGCGCAGGTCGCGGATCGAGGCGAGGAACAGCCGGCGGTCCGCGGATCTGATCTCGAAGGCCGTCAGCTCGATCGGGAAGACATCGCCGGCCGCGTTCTGCGAGACCGTCTCGAGCCGGCGCCCGACCATCGGCGCGCCGCGGCCGAGCATGTACTCGCCGCCGTTTGCGTAGCCGTCGCGGTAGAATTCGGGGATGATCGTGTCGAGCACGTCCTTGCCGATGATGATCGAGCGCGGATAGCCGAAGATGCTCTCGGCGGCGGGGTTGAACTCGATGATCTTGCCGGTCTCGTCGATGACGATGATGGCGTCGAGGGATGCCTGCATCATCGCCGAGCGGATGATCTCGCCGGCATGGCGGTCGGATTGCGACCGCTCGATCGCGTCGCCGATGGCGAGCGCCACGATCTCCAGCGCCGCCTTCTCCTCGTCGCTCCAGACGCGCTCCTCGACGCAGTCGTTGATCGCCAGCGACCCCCACGAATGGCCGTTGGCGAAGACCGCGACGGAAAGGAACGACCTGATCCTCTGCTTCTCGAAATCGCTGCGCAGGAAGCCGTCGATGTCGCGCGTCAGGCCGGCGAACATCTTGCCCTGCCGGCCTTCCTCGGCGATCTGCTCGAGCAGCGGGTCGGACTGCACCACCGCCTGCACGATGATCGTCGGCGGCGCGACGCCGGCCACGCCCTCGTCGACCCAGTAGGAGGCGATCGACTGCGTCAGGCCCTGTCCGGGCACCTCGCGCAGGCGAAACAGGATCGCGCGATGGGCGCCGAGCGAGTGCCCCAGCATCTCCAGTATGCCGTCGATCTCTGCCGTCCAGTCATGGGCATAACGCAGCCGGCGGGCGGCCCGCGCCGCGGCGACCGAGATGCCCGGCGCGCTGATGCCGGGATCGATGCTGGGCGGCGTCGTGTCGATCATGTTGCGGCCTGCAGGGATGTCCGGGCGCGAGGATCAGCTGGCACTGGCGTCGCCGGAGGAGGGGATCGAGAAGACGTAGCCCTCGCCGCGCACCGTGCGCAGGAAGCGCGGACTGGCGGGATCGTCCTCGATCTTCTTGCGCAGCCGCATGATGCGGATGTCGATGGCCCGCGAATCCTCGCCGGTGTCCTCGGCGCCGACGGCGTCGGAGATCGCCGCGCGGGTGAGCAGCCGGTTCGGCCGGGTGAGGAAGACCTCGAGCATGTCGAACTCGCTCTTCGACAGGTCCACCGCGCCGCCGCCCGGGCCGACGAGGCGCCGGCCTTCGAGGTCGGCGCTGTAGGCACCGAAGGCGACGAGCTTGCGCGAAACCGCGGCGCCGGTGGCCTCGGCCGCGGACGCGTCGAGCGAACTCGGCACCCGGCGCAGCACGCTGCGCACCCGCGCCAGGAGCTCGCGCAGCTCGTAGGGCTTCACGATGTAGTCGTCGGCGCCGATCTCCAGGCCGACGATGCGGTCGATCGCGGTTCCCGCTGCGGAGGCGAAGATGATGCCGAGCGGCATCTTCGAGCGCAGCCACCGCCCCAGCGACAGCCCGTCCTCGCCCGGCATGGCGATGTCGAGAATGGCCAGATGGAACGGCTCCGCCGCCGCGAGAGAGCGCATCTCCGCGGCGTCGGCCGCCGTCGCTACGTCGAAGCCGTTCGCGGCGAGGTACTCGGCCACGGCTTCGCGCAGATCCGGCTCGTCTTCGACGATGGCTATGCGCGCTCGCAGGATGATCTCGCCTCCGCTATCGGCGGAAAGTAGATTGGGTATAAACATGTTGTCTAGTTCATTTCATTGTCAGGCCGGGATGCGGGAAGCGACTATGAAGGCGCGGGCGGTTGTCGTCCTGGTCGGTCTGGCCGAGACCCGGGACGGGCTCGGCGACTATCTGGAGCGGCGCGGCTATGACATCCGCGTCGCCGCGGAAGCGTGGGAAGCCGACGCGTTTCTTGGTGACGGGGATGCCGATCTCGCCGTGGTCGACCTGGGAGCGGCCGACGGCGCCGGCTTCGACCTCCTGCGCCGCCATGGCGGGGAGGGCGGCACGCCGTTCATCGTGGTCGGCGGCTCGGGCGACCTGCTCGACCGGATCCTCGCCCTCGAGCTCGGCGCGGCGGACGCCGTCGACCGGCCGCTCGACCGGCGCGAGCTTGCCGCCCGCATCGGCGGCCTGCTGGCGCGGGCGGGACGGCATCGGCCGGAACTGCTCGTGCTGGAAAAGGCGACCGTCGACATCCGTGCGGCGATCGTCATGCACCATTCGGGCGAGGAGGATATGCTGTCCCCTGGCCAGGTCGCCCTGCTCAGGCTGTTCATGGCCAACCGGCAGGTCGTGCTCAGCCGCGACGACATCATCGCCGCCGCGCCGGCCGAAGCCAGCGAAGCGTTCGATCGCTCCATCGATTCGCGCATCGTGCGGCTGCGGCGCAAGCTCGACACGGAAAGCATCGTCACGGTGCGCGGCACGGGATACCGGTTCGATCCGCCGTGACCTGACCGGGGCGACGCCGTCCGCGACCAAGGTCGCTATCCGACGTCGGCAATCGCGGCCGCAGCCACCGGCGAGTGCTTCGGCGCTTCGGCGGGCGTCTTCAGCAGCACCGCCGCGACCGCGGCGACGCCGAGGAGGCCCTGCGCGTAGAGCAGGGCCGAAAGAAGGAGTGTGGCCTTTCGCGTTCTCATCTCGTCCATCCGTTCGCCGCAAGCGCGGCGTTCAACCGTGTTCCGACCAATGCCGATCGAGGGCCGGCGGTTCCTTCGACGCCGCGTCGCGCCCCGCGGGCGCGGCGAACACGCCGATCAGGGCCAGCAGCGCGGTCGCTGCGCTCACCTTCATCAGCCAGATAGCGCCGGACCGTCCCATGCGTCTGCCGTTGGTCTCCGTTTTCCCGGATACCATCGCCCGTCCTTGTTTCGGCATGATGCCGCGCGGCGGCTTTCGTGTTGCACTCCCGTTGCAGGCGAAACGGGCCGTTTCTACACATTCAGGCAGGATTCGGTCATGATCGGGCACATATCTGAGCAAAACTTTCGCCATATGAAACAGAAACGAAACAAAAAGACGCATTCTGCGAAATACGATCGAAACGGGCTTTAACCATAAGGGGTGCCATCACGAACCGATGGAGACCCCCGATGGCCACGACCCTCTCGACCCGCCTTATCAACATCGCCGCCTGCGCGCTGACCGGCGCGGCGCTCATGCTGGGAGCCGGAATCGGCAGGGCCGACGCGGCAAACCAGATCGTCGCCAAGGTCTCAATTTCGGAACAGAAGATGCGCGTGATGGTCGACGGCCGCCAGGCGTTCGAATGGAAGGTCTCGACCGCCGGCAAGGGCTATGTCACGCCGACCGGCTCCTTCAAGCCGACCCGCATGCACGAGATGTGGTATTCGCGGAAGTACGACAACGCGCCGATGCCGCACTCGGTCTTCTTCCACGGCGGCTACGCGGTGCACGCGACGCCGCATGTGAAGCGCCTCGGCCGGCCCGCCTCGCACGGCTGCATCCGTCTGCACCCTGACAATGCCGAGGAATTCTTCGAGTTGGTCAAGGCGTTCGGCCCGCAGAACACCGAGATCGTCATCGTCCGCTGACCGGGCGATTCGAGCGCCTAGCGCAGGGAGAAATCGACCGGAACGGCGAGCTTCATGTTCGACGTCGCGATCTCCGGCGGCGGCGCCGGTACTGGCGAGGCCCTGCGCACCATCTCCAGCGCAGCCTGGTCGAGCGCCGGGATGCCGGACGAGCGGGCGACGCGCGAGGAAGTGACCCGGCCGCCCTTGTCGACGGTGAAGGCGACCTGCACGAGGCCTTCCTGCTTCCGCGACCTGGCGCTCGCGGGATAGCGCTTGTGGCGGTTCAGCCAGGACAGCACGCGCGACTGCCACTTCGCCGGGCTGACCTTCGGCGCCGCGACGGTCTCGACCTGCTTCGGCGCGGCGGCCTTCGGCGACGGCGTGTCGGCCTTCGTCGAGGCAGCGGACTTCGTCGCGGCCGGGGCTTTCTTCTTCGGCGCGGCGCGGGTCTCGGCGGCGGGCTTCTTCGAGCGCGCCTCGACCTTCCTGTCGGCCTTCACCTGCGCTACCTCGGCGATCGTCGGGCGCGGTGCCGGAAGCGGCACGTCGACCTCGGGCGTCACCGCCTCGACGACGTCCGGGATCGCTTCCTCGGCCTCTGCCGCGCTTTCCGGTTCGATCTCGTCGGCGACGATCTCTTCCACCGGCGCGCGAGCGGCATGCCGGAGAGGCTCGTCCGGCGCCAGCTGGCTCGTGGCCGGAGTGTCCTCCGCGGCGAGTGTCTCCGCCGCCACGGCGTCGACTGCGTCGTCCTTCGGCTCCACCGCCTCGAGCGGCGGTTCGATCGTCTCGGCTGCGACATCCGGTTCCACCTCGTCGAGCGTTTCCATGGTTTCGGTCGCCGACGCCATTTCGGACGGGGCCGCCTCGACGATGTCGCCTGGCGCCGCGATGGGCGAAGCCATCGGGATAGGCGCGAGTTCGATCATCAGCGCCGGCGGCGCGCCACCGTCCTCCTCCATCGGCCGCAGTGACTGCACCGCGTAGGCCACGGCGACGTGCATCGAAATCACCGTCGCCGCCGCCAGTGTCCACAAGGCGCCGTCGCGCGGCGTGAGGCGGCCGAAGTCGAGACTCGGGACGGTGGTCATCGTCGCCGAGGTCACGGCCGGCCGCCCGACGATGCGGCAGGCGCCGCTGCGGTCTCCAGCCCGACCAGCGCCACCTTCAGGTAGCCCGCTCCGCGCAAGAGGTTCATGACCTGCATCAGGTCGCCGTAGCCCACCGACTTGTCGGCCCTGAGGAAGATGCGGGTCTCGGTGTCGCCGTTCGTGCGCGCCGCCAGCGTTTCGGCGAAGGCCTCGCGCGAGACGGTGTCGTTGCCGAGCGCGAGGCTCAGGTCTTCCTTGAGCGTCAGGAACAGCGGCTGCTCGGGGCGGGGCGCGGGCGTGGCCGTCGAGCCGGGCAGGTCGACGTTGACGTCGACGGTCGCGAGGGGTGCCGCGACCATGAAGATGATCAGCAGCACGAGGATGACGTCGATGAACGGCGTCACGTTGATCTCGTGGTTCTCCTCGAGATCGTCGCCGGCGGTTTCGCGGATCCTCGCGGCCATGGCGATGGTCCTATTCGGCGGCCAGGGCGCGGCGAATGGCGCGGCGCCCGATCAGGCCGCGATCGAAGTCGCGGCTGACCAGTCGCTCGACGCCGGCCGAGGCGTCGGCGAGCGTCTGCCGGTATCCGCCGATGGCGCGCGCGAAGGTGTTGTAGATGACGACCGCGGGGATGGCGGCGACGAGGCCCATCGCGGTCGCCAGCAGGGCCTCGGCGATGCCGGGGGCGACGACAGCGAGGTTCGTGGTCTGGGCCTCGCTGATGCCGATGAAGGCGTTCATGATGCCCCACACCGTGCCGAACAGGCCGACGAAGGGCGCCGTCGAGCCGATCGTGGCGAGCACGCCGGTGCCGCGGGACATGCGCCGCGCGGCGGCGGCCTCGATGCGGCCGAGGCGCGAGGCGACGCGCTCCTTGAGGCCGTCGCCCTCGATGCGTTCGACCTGGCTCGCCGAAAGCGTCACTTCCTCCTTAGCCTCCCGCGCCAGCAGCGCGGCCGGTCCCGGCTGGCGATCGAGCGCGCCGACGGCGGCCTCGAGGCTTTCGGCGGCGGAAATGGCGCGCACCGCGCGATGCATCCGGCGCCGCGCCACGGCGAGTTCGAGCGACTTGGCGAGCCAAACGGTCCAGGTCGCCAGCGAGGCGAAGGCTAGGCCGATCATCACCGTCTTCACGACGGTGTCGGCGGCCATGAACATGCCCCAGGGCGACAGGTCGTGCGGCAGCGTGGAAGCGCCTTCCTCCATGGCGATCGGCATGGTGCCGGCTTCGCCGGGCTCGGCGGGCGCATCGGTCACCGCCGGGGCACCGGCGGAAGAAGGTGCGATCGCTTCGTCGCCTCCCGGTGCCGGCAGGACGACACCGGCCGGCTGTTCCTGCGCGACGGCGACGACGGAAGTGCCGGCGAAAGCGGCGAGGGCGAGGAGGATCACGAACAGCGCGCGCATCGGCAAGATGTTTGTCCTTGTTCGAACGGGCATGGCGAATACCCAGTTCCCGACGGCCGGATTGTCCGCAAGCCGACGATGACGAGACCTCTTAGAACGCCGGTATCCCTTCGGCAACAAAAATGTTGACTCTGTTTGTCATGAATATGACGAGCCCTCCGAGAATGATCTTTCCGCCCGCCGACTGGAACAGCGGTCGGCGCCGCGTGGCGCTGCCCGTCACCGGCAAAGCCGCGAAAGGTGCCGGGGGGAACTGCAGACGTGGCGCCCGGAGGAGCGAGCGGACCCATGCACACGGGCGGACGCGAGAGCGACGACATCGACGGCGCCTATGCCTGGCTGAGGCTCGGCCTTTCGATCGCGTTCGCCACCCTCGGCGGCGTCGGCATGTGGGCGGTGATCGTCGTCCTGCCCGCGGTGCAGACCGAGTTTGGCGTCGATCGCGCCGGAGCCTCTCTGCCCTACACGGCGACGATGATCGGCTTCGCTCTCGGCAACGTCTTCATCGGCCGGGCGATCGACCGCGTCGGTTACATGGTGCCGGCCTTCGTCGCGTCGGTCGCGCTCGGCATCGGCTTCATCCTGGCCTCGATGTCGACCTCCATCTCGCAGTTCGCCCTGGTGCAGGGCGTTCTGATCGGCGCGGGCTCGTCGGCGACCTTCGGGCCGCTTCTGGCCGACATCTCCCACTGGTTCCGGCTGCGTCGCGGCATCGCGGTGACGGCGGCGGCGAGCGGCAACTACATCGCCGGCGCGATCTGGCCGGTTCTCATGCAGCCTTTCCTCGTCTCGGAGGGCTGGCGCACCACCTATCTCGGCATCGGCGTCATCTGCCTGGTGACGATGCTGCCGCTGGTGCTGATGCTGCGGCGCAGGCCGCATGCGGCGGCGCTTCGGCCCGGCGGAGGCGCCGGCGTCTTCAGGGCGAAGCCGATCGATCTCTCGCCGACGGCGCTGCAGGCGCTCCTGGTGATCGCCGGCCTGGGCTGCTGCGTGGCGATGTCGATGCCGCAGGTGCACATCGTCGCCTACTGCGCCGACCTCGGCTACGGCGTGGCGCGCGGTTCCGAGATGCTGGCGCTGATGCTGGGCGCCGGCATCGTCAGCCGCCTCGCCTCCGGTTTCCTCGCCGACCGGATCGGCGGCATCCGCACGCTGCTGATCGGCTCGGTGCTGCAAGGCCTGTCGCTGCTGCTCTACATCCCCTTCGACGGACTCGCCTCGCTCTACGTCGTCTCCTTCGTCTTCGGCCTGTCGCAGGGCGGCATCGTGCCGTGCTACGCCATCATCGTGCGCGAATACATGCCGGCGGCGGAGGCCGGGCGGCGCGTCGGCGTCGTCATCATGGCGACGATCGCCGGCATGGCGCTGGGCGGCTGGATGTCGGGCTGGATCTACGACCTCACCGGCTCCTACGCC
This sequence comes from uncultured Mesorhizobium sp., assembly GCA_937958475.1. Lineage (GTDB taxonomy): Bacteria > Pseudomonadota > Alphaproteobacteria > Rhizobiales > Rhizobiaceae > DUSC01. The sequence goes on from CALFXR010000219.1 coordinate 12,769, forward strand.
GCGGCGTTCCTCAACGGCATCGGCTGGAACCTGCTCAACGTGACGACCATGGCGTTCGTCCTCTGGCGGACGCGGGGGCCGGTCGCCCGCCTGGCCTAAGGCCGTTCCGCCGTCGAACGACGCCGCAATTGTCGCCGGCGGCGACGCGCGGCCGTCGCCACCGGAGCCGTTCCCGTGCAAGGATACGGCAACCGAATCCGTCGTCAGCCCGGAGGCTTCTTCCATGAGCAATCACCTCAAGTTCTACATCGACGGCGCCTGGGTCGATCCCGTCGTGCCGGCCACGCTCGACGTCATCGATCCGGCGACGGAAGAGGCCTTCGCGACGATCTCGGTCGGCTCGAAGGCCGACGTCGACCGCGCCGTGGCCGCCGCCCGCGCTGCCTTCGACGGCTTCTCGCGGACGAGCAAGGCCGAGCGGCTGGCGCTGCTTCGCGCCATGCTGGCCGCCTACAACGACCGCTCCGAGGACATCGCCCGCGCGGTGTCGCGCGAGATGGGCGCGCCGCTCGGCTTCGCCCGCGAGGCGCAGGCCTGGGCCGGCCGCGCCCACATGGAAGCGACGATCGCGGCGCTGGAGGCCTACGAGTTCAGCCACCTTCGCGGCACGACGATGGTGGTCAAGGAGCCGATCGGCGTCTGCGCCCTGATCACGCCGTGGAACTGGCCGCTCAACCAGATCGTCTGCAAGGTGGCACCGGCGATCGCCGCCGGCTGCACGGTCGTGCTGAAGCCGTCGGAGATCGCGCCGGTGAGCGGGCTGATCTTCGCCGAGGCGATGGAGGCCGCCGGGGTGCCGAAGGGCGTCTTCAACCTGGTCAACGGGACGGGTCCCGACGTCGGCCAGGTCATGGCCGGGCATCCGGACGTCGATATGGTGTCGTTCACCGGCTCGACGCGGGCCGGCATCATCGTCGCCAAGACCGCCGCCGACACGGTCAAGCGCGTCGCCCAGGAACTCGGGGGCAAATCCGCGAACGTCATCCTGCCCGACGCCGACTTCGAGACGGCGGTGACCAAGGGCGTCGAGGGCTGCTTCGGCAACAGCGGCCAGTCCTGCGATGCGCCGACGCGCATGCTGGTGCCGGCCGACCGCCACGACGAGGCACTGACGATCGCCAGGAAGGCGGCGGAGGCCCACAAGGTCGGCCATCCAGACGCCGCCGACACGCGGCTCGGGCCCGTCGTCAGCCAGCTCCAGTTCGACAAGATCCAGCGCCTGATCGAGACCGGCATCAAGGAGGGCGCCACGCTCGTCGCCGGCGGGCTCGGCCGGCCCGAAGGCCTCAACCGCGGCTATTACGTCCGCCCGACCGTGTTCGGCCACGTCACGCCCCAGATGACGGTCGCCCGCGAGGAGATCTTCGGCCCGGTGCTCTCCGTGCTCTCCTATCGCGACGAGGAGGATGCGGTCCGGATCGCCAACGACACGGTCTACGGGCTGGCGGCCTACGTGCAGTCGAAGGACATTCGCCACGCCCGCGCGGTCGCGGCGCGCATGCGCGCCGGCTCGGTCTACCTGAACTACCCCGACTGGGATACGCATGCGCCGTTCGGCGGCTACAAGCAGTCGGGCAACGGCCGCGAATACGCCGACTGGGCGATCCACGACTTCCTCGAGGTCAAGGGCATCGTCGGCTGGGGCGCCGACTGAGCGCCGGCTGAGCTGCGACCCCGTGCGCCCCGGCATCCGCCGGGCGCATTCCCGTCCACACGCCAAGGAGCAGCCCGCGTGCAGTTCGTCTTCCCCCCGCAGCCCGTCCCCAGCGTCGCCATTGTTGGCGAAGAGGCGCGCTTTCCCGTGCGCCGCATCTTTTGCGTCGGACGCAACTACGCCGCCCATGTCCGCGAGATGGGCAAGGATCCCGACCGCGAGGCGCCGTTCTTCTTCACCAAGCCCGCGGATGCGGTGGTCGAGAGCGGCGCGACCATTGCCTATCCGCCACTGACGAAGAACCTGCATCACGAGGCCGAACTGGTCGTGGCGATCGGCCGCGAGGGCTTCGAGATCGCCGAGGCGGACGCGCTCGGCCACGTCTTCGGCTATGCCGTCGGCAACGACCTGACGCGGCGCGACCTGCAGTTCGCGGCGCGCGAGGCGGGCAGGCCGTGGGACTGGGCGAAGGCGTTCGACCGCTCGGCGGTGTGCGGCGCGATCAGCCGGGCCGCCGCGACGGGGCATCTTTCGACCGGCGGGATCCGGCTCGAGGTCAACGGCGCGGTGCGCCAGGACGCCGACCTCGCAGAAATGATCTGGACGGTGCCCGAAATCGTCTCCATCCTCTCGCATTCGGTGCGCATCATGCCGGGCGACCTCGTCTTCACCGGAACGCCTGCCGGCGTCGGGCCGCTGGTGCCCGGCGACAACTGCACGGTGACGATCGAAGGGCTGCATCCGATCGCCTTCTCGATCGCCGAGAGGGCCGGCCGATGAGCCTCGTCCTGCACAGCTATTTCCGCTCGTCGACGTCGATCCGCTTGCGCGCGGCGCTCAACCTGAAGGGCCTCGCCTACGACACCGTCGCCTGGCACCTGCGGAAGGGAGAGCAGCGCTCGGCCGCCTATCTGGCCAAGAACCCGCAAGGGCTCGTGCCGGCCCTGGAACTGTGGGACGGCACGGTGCTGACCCAGTCGCTCGCCATCATCGAGTACCTCGAGGAGGCTCATCCGGAGCCGCCGCTGCTGCCGGTCGGGCCGGCGGACCGGGCAAGGGTGCGCGCCATCGCCTATGCGGTCGCCTGCGAGATCCACCCGGTGAACAATCTGCGCATCCTCGACTATCTCCGCTCCGCGTTCGGCGCCGACGACGCGGCGGTGACGGCGTGGTTCCGCCACTGGGTCGCGGCGACCTTCGCGCCGCTCGAGGCGATGCTCGCCGGCGACCCGCGCACCGGGCGTTTCTGCCACGGCGAGAGGCCGGGACTGGCCGACATCTGCCTGCACGCCCAGGTGATCAACAACAGGCGCTTTGGCGTCGACATGGAGCCCTATCCGACGATCCGGCGCATCTTCGATGCCTGCGCGGAGATGCCGGAATTCGTTCGCGCCGCGCCGGAAAACCAGCCGGACGCGGAATAGGCTCGGGCACTATTCCGCCGCAGCGGGAATGTCGCGGCGGGCCAGAGCCTCCAGGATGCGCTCCTGCGACAGCGGCAGTGTGGCGAGTTCGGTTCCGAGCGCATGGTTGACGGCGTTCACCACCGCCGCAGCGACGGGGATCGTTGCGATCTCGCCGACGGCCTTGGCGCCGTAGGGGCCGGTCGGCTCGCCTTCCTCGACGAGGAGCACGCGCATCGGCGGCATTTCCGGGGCGTTGGCGAGGACGTAGCGGCTGAAGCTGTCGCCGCGCATTCTGCCGTCGCGCGGGTCGATGGCGACGTCCTCGTAGAGCGCGTAGCCGATGCCGATCTGGATGCCGCCATGGATCTGGCCCTCGACGAGCATCGGGTTGACGGCGCGGCCGACGTCGTGGGCGGCGACGTAGTCGCAGACGCGGACCGATCCCGTCCAGGTGTCGACTTCGACGGCGGCGAAATGCGCAGCGTAGGAACCCGGATTGGCGGTCGCGCGGTGCGTGCGCGTGGCCGACGGCAGATCCACTCCGCGCCGGACGAGGCGCGCTGCCAGGTCAGAGAGCGCGAGGCTCGCCCCGTCGCCGCGCCAAACGCTGGCGGACGACAGGACGAGGTCGCCCGCCGCGGCGTTGAGGTCAAGGACGGCGTCGTTGCGGATGCGATCGGCCAGTGCGGAGGAAGCCTTCCGCACGGCCTCGCCGCAGATGTAGGTCATCCGGCTCGCCCGCGTGCCGAGGTCGTAGGGGCAGGTGTCGGTGTCTGCGGCGACGATGTCGATGGCGGCCGGCTCGACGCCGAGGCTCTCGGCGGCGATCTGGGCGATCGTGGTGTCGGCGCCGCAGCCGAGATCGTGCAGCGCGAGGATCAGCTGGACGCGGCCGTCGGCGAGGAGGTGCAGCGTCGCCGTCGTCTCCTCGTCCTCGGCCGGATAGCAGCCGTTGATATGGGTGGCGCAGGCTACGCCGACGCCCTTGCGCCAGCGTCCCGTCCCTTGCCCGATTGCGCGGCGCGCCGTCCAGCCGAACGCATCGGCGCCGCGCTGCAGGCAATCACGGGCGCGCGCATTGCCGAGGTCGAGGCCGCCGCGCGGCTCGATGGCGCCGGGGGCGACGAGGTTGCGCGCCCTTATCCGGACCGGATCGATGCCGAGCCGTCCCGCCGCGATGTCGAGGGCGATCTCGGCGACGGTGTGGATCTGCGGCGAGCCGTAGCCGCGGAAGGCGCCGGTCGGCGGCGTGTTGGTATAGACCGCCCGGCCGCGATAGAGTTCTGCAGGTACGTCGTAGAGCCTTACCAGCCGTTGCAGCATCGAGCCCGGCAGATAGTTGCCGCCCGTCGAGTAGGCGCCGATGTCGACGACGATGTCGGTCTGGCGCGCCGTAATGCGGCCGTCGCGGCGCAACCCGAGGGTCATGGTCGCCGTGACGCTCGAACGGGTGCGCGTCGAGACGAAGGTCTCCGAGCGGTTGAAGCGCAGGCTGACCGGGCGCCCGTACACCATGGCGAAATGGGCGCAGAGCGGTTCGAGGATCGGCTCGGCCTTGCCGCCGAAGGAACCGCCGATAGGCGTCTTAACGACGCGGAAGCGGTCGGCCGGCACCCCGAGCGCCTGGGCGACGACGGCCTGGACCGCGAAGACCGACTGGCACGGCGTGCTGACCAGGATGCGCCCGTCGGGCTGCGGCGCGGCGCGGCAGGCGTGGGTCTCGATGGCGCAGTGGTGGCTGCGCGGCGTCGACACGTCGACCTCGACGATCATGCTCGCCGCGGCGAAGCCGCCTTCCGGATCGCCGAAGGCAAAGCGCTCCTCGGCCACCGGATTGTCGAAGGTGGGCTCGCCCTCCGCACCGGTTGCCGGGCCGATCCGCCGAAGCGCCGCAGACGGCGTGAGCACAGGCGCGAGCGCTTCGTACTCGACCCTGACGAGGGCTGCGGCGTGGCGCGCGATCTCCTCGGTTTCCGCCACGATCGCCGCGACGCGGTCGCCGATGTGGCGGGCGATTTCGGGGAACATCCGCTCGTCGGCGAGGGCTTCCTGGTCGATGTGCCAGATCGAGCTGTTGTAGTGGTTCGCCGGCGTGTTCGCGTGCCAATGGACGCCGAGCACGCCGTCGAGGGCCAGTGCCTCGGCGGCGTCGACGGTCACGATCCGTGCATGGGCGTGCGGACTGAAGACGAGGGCGCCGTGCAGCGACTCCGTTCCCTGCATGTCGGCGACGAAGGTAAGGCGGCCGGCGGCCTTCGCCGCGCCGTCGACGAGGGGAACCCTGCGGCCGACGAAGTTCATGGCGAGAACCCCGCGAAGGGATGAGCGTCGCAATCCATGCCGACGGTCTTCGCCAGCGCGTCCATTCCGACGCCGATCACCGCCCGCCGCTTGTAGGCATTCGACGCCCGCCCGCGCGTCGCCTCGTTCACTTCATCCGCCAGTGCGTCGGCGAAAGCCCGCAGCGTCGCGGCGTCGAGCGCCCGGCCGGCGAGCGCCGCCTCGACACGCGCGAGCCTGCGCGGGCGGGGCGCCACGGCTCCGGCAAAGATGCGCACCTTGCCGAATCGCGTGCCGTCGAACCCGGCGCAGATCGCGATGTTCAGCCTGGCGATGGTCACCTCGCGGCGTGGGCCGAGCTTGGCGAAGCCGCTGCGGTTCCAGGCAGGGTCGAGTGGAATCACGACGTCGAGGATCGCGCCGGAGGCATCCGGAAGGTATTCGCCGATCGGCGCGTCGGCGATCGTGCCGCCGGTCGTCAGGATCCGCAGCGTTGCCGCCGCGGCATGAAGGACGGGAACGAGGTCGGCGGCCGGCGCGGCGTTGGCGATGTTGCCGCCGATGGTGGCGCGGTTGCGGATCTGCACCGAGCCGCATTGCGCGGCGGCGTCGGCGAGAGCCGGCAGCAGCGCCCGCACTTGCGCCTCACGGCAGAGTGCTGCGACCGGGGTGCAGGCGCCGATGCGCAGATATCTCGCATCCACCGCGATGCCGCGCATCGCCGCGATCCGCGTCAGGTCGACGAGAGTCCCGGAAGCGGGCAGGGCGCGCCCCGCGACGAGGACGTCGGTGCCGCCGGCGATCAGCCGCAGCGGCCGCGGCGCAGCCGTCAAGACGTCGCCCAGCTCGGCGATGCTCGCCGGGGCGGCGAAGCCGGGGCCGCTCACGCCGCGTCTCCCGCCTGCCCGCGTGCCGCCGCCGTCGCGACCACCGCGTCGATGATCGTCTGGAATCCCGTGCACCGGCAGATGTTGCCGGCGAGCGCCGAGCGGGTTTCGGCGTCCGTCGGTTCGGGGTTGTTCCGCAGCAGCCCTTCGGCTGCGACCAGCATGCCCGGGGTGCAGTAGCCGCACTGCACCGCGCCGCGTTCGATGAACATCGCCTGGAGATCGCCGAGCCCATCGCCGGAAAGGCCTTCGACGGTGACGACCTCGCAGCCTTCGGCCTGGAGCGCGAGAACGAGGCAGGAATTCACCGGCTCGCCGTCGAGCAGCACCGTGCAGGCGCCGCACTCGCCCTCGCAGCAACCCTCCTTCAGGCCCGTTAGCCCGAGCCGTTCGCGCAGAAAGCGGCTGAGCCTTTCGCCGGGTTCGGCCGGTGCGCTAACGGAACGGCCATTGACGGTGAGGGAGAGGGTGCTGGGCATGTGGCTTTCGCGACTGGTAGCAGGCAGGTTCCGCACGGAAACCGGCGCGGTTCGTTGTGCAGGCGCAAACAGGACCGCTCCGACCCGCCAGCGTCTGCAGTGCGACCGCTACCGCGCTGGCGGGCGCCGGGCCTTGCGACAGGTCAAGGCGTTTCCGTCGCAGTCCGCTCGAGGTCACTCGATCAATTTCAAGCCAGAAATATTTAGGCTTGAAATAAATCGGCGCGGTGCTAGCATTTCTGGCAGACGACCCCCTACGGACTGCTTTGCTGGAGGACGACGCCATGAAGGTCATGTGCCTGGGCGGTGGGCCCGCGGGCCTCTATTTTGCGATCTCGATGAAGCTGCGCGACCCGTCCCACGAGGTCGTGGTGCTCGAACGCAACCGTTCCAACGACACGTTCGGCTGGGGCGTGGTGCTGTCCGACGACGCGCTCGAGCGCATGAAGAAGAACGATCCGAAGAGCACCGAAACCATTCGCGGCCACTTCGCCTACTGGGACGACATCGCCGTCGTCCACAAGGGCCAGCGTGTCGTCTCGGGCGGGCACGGATTCGCCGGCCTCGGCCGCAAGCAGATGCTGATCGACCTGCAGGAGCGGGCGCGCGAACTGGGCGTCGAGATGCGCTTCCAGACCGAGTTCAGGAGCGCGGAGGAGTATCGCAAGGAATACGACTTGGTCGTCGCCTGCGACGGCATCAATTCGCTCGTGCGCAAGGAATACGCCGAAATCTTCAAGCCCGACATCGACATGCGCCTGTGCAAGTTCATCTGGCTGGGCACGCACCAGAAGTTCGACGACGCCTTCACCTTCCTCTTCGAAAAGACCGAGCACGGCTGGGTGTGGGCGCACGTCTACCAGTTCGACGCCGACACGGCGACCTTCATCGTCGAGTGCCTGCCGCACACCTGGGACGCCTGGGGCTTCGCCGACATGTCGAAGGAGGAGACGGTGGCGACCTGCCAGCGCATCTTCGCCAAGCATCTCGGCGGGCACGAGCTGATGTCGAACGCCGCGCACCTGCGCGGCTCGGCCGCGTGGATGAACTTCCCGCGGGTGATCTGCGAGCGCTGGTACCACGGCAACGTCGTGCTGATGGGCGACGCCGCCGCGACCGGACATTTCTCCATCGGCTCGGGCTCGCGGCTCGCCTTCGACAGCGCGATCGCCCTGGCCGACTATCTGCATTCCGAACCGACCATGGAGAAGGCGTTCGAGCGCTACCAGGCGGAGCGGCGCGTGGAGGTCCTGCGCCTGCAATCGGCGGCGCGCAACAGCCTCGAATGGTTCGAGAACGTCGAACGCTACCTCGATCTCGATCCCCTCCAGTTCGTCTATTCCCTGCTGACGCGCTCGCAGCGCATCTCCCACGAGAACCTCCGCCTGCGCGACAAGGACTGGCTTGAAGGGGCCGAGCGCTGGTTCCAGCTGGCGTCGGGCGTGAGCGAGAACGCGCCGCTGCGCCGGCCGATGTTCCAGCCCTTCGCGCTGCGCGGCATGACGGTGAAGAACCGCATCGTGGTGTCGCCGATGGCGCAGTACAAGGCCGCCGACGGCTGCCCGACCGACTGGCACTTCGCCCACTACGCCGAGCGCGCCAAGGGCGGCGCCGGCCTGGTCTATACCGAGATGACCTGCGTTTCGCCGGAGGGTCGGATCACGCCCGGCTGCCCCGGTCTCTACGACGCCAGGCACGAGGCGGAATGGAAGCGCATCGTCGACTTCGTCCACCGCGAGACGACGGCGAAGATCTGCTGCCAGCTCGGCCACTCCGGCGCCAAGGGCTCCACCCAGCTCGGCTGGGAAGAGGGCGATGCGCCGCTGGCGAACGGCAACTGGCCGGTGATGTCGGCCTCGGACGTTCCATGGTCGGACCGCAGCCAGGCGCCGAAGGCGATGACCCGCGCCGACATGGACATGGTCCGCGACCAGTTCGTGGCATCGGCCAGGATGGCGGAACGCGCCGGCTTCGACATGCTCGAGCTGCACATGGCGCACGGCTATCTTCTATCGTCGTTCATCACGCCGCTGACCAACCGGCGCACTGACGAATACGGCGGCAGCCTGGAAAACCGGATGCGCTACCCGCTCGAGGTCTTCCACGCGGTGCGCGCCGTGTGGCCGCTGGACAAGCCGATCTCGGTGCGCATCTCGGCCAACGACTGGGTCGGCGAGGAGGGGATCACGCCGCACGAGGCGGTCGCGATCGCGGCGATGCTGAAGGAAGCGGGCGTCGACATCTGCGACGTCTCGGCGGGCCAGACCTCGAAGAAGGCGAGGCCGGTCTACGGCCGCATGTTCCAGACCCCGTTCGCCGACCAGATCCGCAACGAGGCGCACATGGCGACGATGGCGGTCGGCAACATCTACGAGTCCGACCACGTCAACTCGATCCTGATGGCCGGTCGCGCCGATCTCGTCTGCCTGGCGCGGCCGCATCTGGCCAACCCCTACTGGACGCTGCACGCGGCAGGTGCGCTGGGCGACCACGAGGAGGAGTGGCCCGCACCCTACTATCCGGGCCGCGACCAGATGTGGCGTCTCGCCGAACGCGGCGACGCCGTCCTGGGCAAGGTCTGATGGCGGCCCAGCTCTCCGGCCGGCATGCGATCGTCACAGGTGCGGGAAGCGGCGTCGGCGCCGCGATCGCCCTGGCGCTGGCCGATGCGGGTGCATCGGTCACCATCGTCGGCCGCCGCCTCGCCGCGCTGGAGGAGGTCGCGCGCGCTCATGTGCGCCTGTCGCCGGCAGTCGCGGACGTGACCGACGCGGAGAACCTGCGCCAGGTGATATCGGGGGCCGTGGCGACGTCCGGGCCCGTGGCAATCGTCGTCGCCAACGCGGGCGCTGCCGAGAGTGCGCCGTTCGCGAAGACGACGCCGGAGCTGTTCCGGGCGACGCTCGAGGTGAACCTCACCGGCGTGTTCAACACGTTCCAGGCGGGGCTCGCCGGCATGGCGCGCGGCGCTCCCGGCCGCCTGATCGCGATCGCCTCGACGGCGGCGCTGAAGGGCTATCCCTATGTCAGCGCCTATTGCGCCGCCAAGCACGGTGTCGTCGGCCTCGTGCGCTCGCTCGCGCTCGAACTGGCGACGACGCAGACCACGGTGAATGCCATCTGTCCCGGCTACACCGAGACCCCGATGCTGGAGCGCTCGCTCGACAACATCGTCGCCAGGACCGGCCGCAGCCGCGCCGAGGCGGAAACGATGCTGAAGGCGGGCAATCCGCAGAACAGGTTCATCCAGCCCAGGGAAATCGCCGAGACGGTGGTGTGGCTGTGCAGCGAGGCGGCGGCATCGGTGACGGGCCAGGCGATATCGATATCCGGGGGCGAGATATGAGCACGCGAACGAGCGAGCCGGCCGTCGCGGCGCCCGACGCCGCCGGAAGCGAGAGCGGCCGCGCCGCGTCGAAGACGCGCCTGCGGCTCTGGCTGCGCATCCTGAAGACCTCGCGGCTGATCGAGAACGAGGTGCGCGAGCAGCTGCGCGAGGAGTTCGACAGCACGCTGCCGCGCTTCGACGTGATGGCCGCCCTCTACCGCGTCGAGGCCGGCCTCAGGATGAGCGACCTGTCGAGCGTGCTGCGCGTCTCAAACGGCAACGTCACCGGCATCGTCGACCGCCTGGTTTCCGACGGGCTGATCGTGCGCGTGCCGGTCGACAACGACCGCCGGGCGACGATCGTGCGGCTGACCAACGCCGGGCGCGAGCTGTTCCAGCGCATGGCGGCCAAGCACGAAAGCTGGGTGAACGACATCCTCGGCGGGTTGTCGATGGCCGAGGCGACCAGGCTGATGGCGACGCTGGAAGCGGCCGTCCGCCCCCTCGAAGGCAATGAAAGCGAGTGAAGGAATGACCAAGACGACACCCCAGCACTTCCTCCTGTCCGTCGAGAACGGGGTGGCGACCGTCCGTCTCGACCGGCCCGAACGCAAGAATCCCCTTACGTTCGAGAGCTATGCGGAGCTGCGCGACTGGTTCCGCGCGCTGCGCTACGACGATGACGTCAAGGCGGTGGTCTTCGGTTCGAACGGCGGCAATTTCTGCTCGGGCGGCGACGTCTTCGAGATCATCAAGCCGCTGCTCGACAAGGACATGAAGGGCCTGCTCGAATTCACGCGGATGACCGGCGACCTGGTCAAGGCGATGATCGCCTGCGGCAAGCCCGTGATCGCCGCGATCGACGGCATCTGCGTCGGCGCCGGCGCCATCATCGCCATGGCGAGCGACATCCGCATCGCCACGCCCGAAGCGAAGGCCGCCTTCCTGTTCACCCGCGTCGGCCTTGCCGGCTGCGACATGGGCGCCTGTGCCATCCTGCCCCGCATCATCGGCCAGGGCCGCGCCTCGGAGCTTCTCTACACCGGGCGGACCATGAGCGCGGACGAGGGCGAGCGCTGGGGGTTCTATAACCGCATCGTCGCCGCCGACACCCTCGAGGCCGAGGCGCAGGCGCTGGCCGCCCGGATCGCCGAGGGCCCCAACTTCGCGCACATGATGACCAAGACCATGCTCGCCCAGGAATGGAACATGAGCATCGAGCAGGCGATCGAGGCGGAAGCCCAGGCGCAGGCCATCTGTATGCAGACGAAGGATTTCGGCCGCGCCTTCGAGGCGTTCGCGGCGAAGCAGAAGCCGGTCTTCGGGGGCGACTGATGGCCGACCGCAGCTTTCTCGACTGGCCGTTCTTCGAGGCGCGTCACCGCGCGCTGGCCGACGCGATCGAGGAGTGGGCCGGCGCCCATCTCGGGCATGTGAACCACGACGACATCGACGGCGCCTGCCGCGGGCTTGTCGCCGCGCTGGGCGATGCCGGCTGGCTGAAGATGACCGCCGTCGATCCCGACGATCCGGCCTCGGCGCTCGACGTGCGCAGCCTGTGCCTGATGCGCGAGACGCTCGCCCGCCACGCCGGCCTGGCGGACTTCGCCTTCGCCATGCAGGGCCTCGGCACCGGGGCGATCTCGCTGTTCGGCGATGACGCGCAGAAGCGGCGCTGGCTGCCGCTGACGCGCGCGGGCAAGGCGCTGTCGGCCTTCGCCCTGAGCGAGCCGCGGTCCGGCTCCGACGTCGCCAACATGGATCTCGCCGCCGTCCGCGACGGCGACGACTACGTGCTCGACGGCGAGAAGACCTGGATCTCCAACGGCGGCATCGCCGACGTCTATACCGTGTTCGCGCGGACCGGCGAGGGGCCGGGGGCAAGGGGCATCTCTGCCTTCGTCGTGCCGGCGGACACACCCGGACTCTCGGTCGCCGAGCGGCTTGAGGTGGTGGCGCCGCATCCGCTGGCGCGGCTCGCCTTCACCGGCTGCCGCGTACCCGGGAGCGCATTGATCGGCAGGCCGGGCGACGGCTTCCGCATCGCCATGTCGGTCCTCGACGTCTTCCGCTCGACGGTCGCCGCCGCGGCGCTCGGCTTCGCCCGGCGCGCGCTCGACGAGAGCCTGTCGCGCGCCGCCGAGCGCGAACTCTTCGGCGCGCCGCTGTTCGAACTGCAGATGGTGCAGGGCCACATCGCCGACATGGCGCTCGACATCGACGCCGCGGCGCTGCTGGTCTACCGGGCGGCCTGGCTGAAGGACAGCGGCGCGCCGCGCGTCAGCCGCGAGGCGGCGATGGCGAAGCTGTTCTCCACCGATCGCGCCCAGGAGGTCATCGACAAGGCCGTGCAACTGCATGGCGGCGACGGCGTCCGTCGCGGGCATATCGTGGAAAGCCTCTACCGCGAGATCCGCGCGCTCAGGATCTACGAGGGCGCGTCGGACGTGCAGAAGGTGATCATCGCCCGCCAGACCATGGGCATGGCGACGAAGGCAACCTCCGCGTGATGCAGGCGGCGAAACTGACAGAAGAGACGGGATCGGAGATACAATGATCGAGACCATCAACCCGCCCGGCTGGAAAAAGCCCAAGGGCTACGCAAACGGCGTGCTCGTCGACGGGACGCGGCTCTATACCGGCGGCCAGATCGGCTGGAACAAGGATCAGGTCTTCGAAAGCCGCGACTTCGTCGCGCAGATGGAACAGACGTTGAAGAACATCGTCGACATCGTCACGGCGGCCGGCGGCAGCGTCTCCGACATCGTCCGGTTGACCTGGTTCGTCACCGACAAGCGGGAATACATGTCCCGTCAGCGCGAGGTCGGCGAAGCCTACCAGCGCGTTTTGGGCCGCCATTTCCCGGCCATGAGCCTCTTGGTCGTCGCCGGACTCGTCGAGGACGAGGCGCTGGTCGAGATCGAGGCGACGGCGGAGATCGGACGCTCCGCCACCTGAGCCGTTCCTCGGGCCGACGGAGTTCCAGGCCGAAATCGAAGCGGCTACGTCGCGGCTTCCGCGGGCGTGTCGGTCGACAGCATCGAAAGCAGCTTGGCCTTGACGTCGTCGGGCCAGGCCATCGAGGTGTGCTTGTCGAGCCAGCTCGCGGCGAGCACCTGCTTGCCCGCCCAGCGCGGCTCGTCGCCGCAATGCACGGTGTGCTCGACCGTCACCGACGACTTGCCCACCCGCGTGATGGTCAGCCGGAAGGTCAGCTTGTCGCCGAAGAAGGACGGCTTCGAGAAATCGCAGGTCAGGTGGACCGTCGGCGTGCCCCAGCGCTCGTTCCAGATGATCTCGTGCCAGGGGAAGCCGATCGAAGCCCAGAACTCCTCGATGACGCCGTTGAGGATGTTGAGATAGGACGGGTAGTAGGCCGTGCCCGAGATGTCGCAGTCGCCGAAATGCAGCATACGATCGGTCGTGAAACAAACGGCCATGGGGTTCCTCTCGCTGGAATCGTTATCTAATTATCGCCAGCGAAGGACTTTACGGTCTGCAGCGCGCCGTCAAGGGCTTTTCCGTCCTCGTCGAGAAGCGCGGCATCGCGCAGCCGCCGGATCCAGCTCGCCGCGTCGGGCCGCCCGGCGACGAATTCCACGGCCTGCATGACGCGGTCATACTTCGACAGGCCGCGCGCGTGGGTATCCGAGTAGCCTTTTATGAGGCGGCGGGTGCGGAGGATTTCGACGGCGACGTCGTAGTCGGCCGACGACTGCGCAAGCGCCGCGCCGAGCCAGTCGCGGACGTGCTCCATCTCGATCGCGTGGCGCAGCGTGCCGCGGCGCCAGCGGCGCAGGCCGCCGAGCAGGTGCAGCTGGAGGTAGGGCAGGAGGCGGTCGGTGCGCAGGCGGCGGCCGCGGTTGAAGAGCCGGTCGATGAGCTGCATCGAGCGGCTACTCGATTGAATTCGCTTGCCTATCCCGGCCGGAAGCAGGCCGACGAGCTCTTCGGCGCGCGGATGCATGAACTCGGTCAGCATCATGCGCGTGTCCTTCGCCGGGCGGATCTCGCGGCGGACGCGCTCGAAGCGCGATCCCCGGGTCTTGAGATCGGCGACACGAATGATGTCGTCATAGGCCATCGCCTTCGCAAGGTACTTCGCCGCCTCGACGGTGAGGACGAAATCCTTGTCGGCGCGATCGCGCGTGGCGATTTCCTCAAGCTTTTCAATGTATTCCGCGCCGTAGGCGAGATCCTGGAAATCGACGACGGCCTGCAGACCGCGCAACGCCATAGGGTTGGCGGGCGCGGGCAGGGCGGCGACCCGCCGTACCAGCGCATCCCATTGATTCAAAAGGCGTTCGGGGCCGACGGGCCGCGCCGCGCCGCCGCTTTCCAGTGGTTGGCCCGAAGAACGGCCCTGTGGTTGGGCGGGAAGCTCCTTGCGACCGGCCTGCGCCGCCTCGAAGGCGCGGGAAAACGCCTTCAGGCTGGGTTCGACGCCGCGGCCCGACGCGCGGATCGCCTTCTCGAAGCTGTCGCGCGGGAATGGAAGCTCGCCCGAGCCGGCGAGCGCGCCGAACAGGCTCGCGGAGATGACGGTGCCGGACTCGATGGCGATCTTCTCCATGTCGAAGGCGATCAGCCGCTGCGCCGCGATCTCGGCGGCGGCGAGCACCTCCTCGGAATTGGCGATGCCGTCGCCGGGGACGGTCTTTTCCGACACGGCGAGCGCGCGGTGGGTGGAGGCGATCAGCGTCGTGCGGTCGGGTGTGACGAAGCCGCGCATGATGGCACGTCCCGCCTCCATCATCTCGGCGGCGACGAGGATGTCGACGTCGCCGGCGGCGGGCATCAGCGAGAAGACCGGCTGCCGGTCGGTCGCCGGCGCCATCTCGACGTAGTAGATGGTCGCGCCGGTGCGCTGGGCGACGCCGGCGACCGAGGTCGCCTGCACGGCGTAGCCGTTGAGGCGGCCGCAATCCTCGATCCAGTTGGTGAGCACGCCGCCGCCCTGGCCGCCGACCGCCATGACGGCCAGCTTGATGACCTGGTCCATCGCCGGGTCGTGCGGCTTGCGCGCGGGAAGGACGATCTGGTCCGCCATCTCAAGCCTGCCCGAATTCCAGCCGGCCGCCGGACCGCCGCTTCTGCAGCCAGCCGATGACGCGCTGCGAGAGGCCCGACAGCGTGCGCTCGAACCAGCCCGGATTGAAGACCACGTCGGCGCGGTAGAAGGACGGGCAGAGCACCGCCGCGTCGGCGACCTCGCCGCAATTGCCGCAGCCGACGCAGCTCTGGTCGATGCTGGCGACCGGATCGTCGCGCAGCGGATCGTCCAGCTTCTTCAAGGACAGCGACGGGCAGCCGGAGAGGCGGATGCAGGCGTGGTCGCCGGTGCAGACGTCCTCGTCGACGCCGAAGCGCGGCTTCTCGACGCGGCGCCCCTCGGCGATCGCCTTGCTGGCGGCCGGCTTCTCGCGCCGCTGCCGATTGAGCATGCATTCCGACGAGGCGACGATGACCTTCGGGCCGGCATAGTCGGTGGTCAGCGCCTCGTCGAGGATCGCACGCATGCGCGGCACGTCGTAGGTGCGGTCGATCTGGCGCACCCACTTGACGCCGATGCCCTTCACCGCCTCGGCGATCGGATGGCCGGTCGACTTGGTGGCGTTGTCGGCGCGCGAGGAGAGCACGTCCTGGCCGCCGGTCGCGGCCGAATAGAAATTGTCGACGACGACGATGACGCTGTCGGACTTGTTGTAGACGGCGTTGCCGACCGAGGACGACAGGCCGTTGTGCCAGAAGCCGCCGTCGCCGATGATCGAGATCGAGCGCTTCGCGCCGCCGCCGTCGAAGGCGGCGTTGGACGCCGGGCCGAGGCCGTAGCCCATGGTCGAGCCGCCGATCTCGAAGGGCGGCAGGCAGGCGAACAGATGGCAGCCGATGTCGCCGGCGATCTGGTGCTTGCCGTGCTCCTTCTCGGTCAGCTTCAGCGCGGCGAAGATGGGCCGCTCCGGGCAGCCGGTGCAGAAGCCCGGCGGGCGGATCGGCACGGTCTTCGACAGGTCGGGGATGGCGGTCTTTTCCTGCTGGTTGGGGGCGCGGCGCTGGGCGGGCAGCAGGCTCAGGTCAGCCTTGCGCAGGAAGGCCTCGACGCCGTCGAGCATGACCTTGCCGGTGTATTCGCCGGCCATCGGCAGGACGTCCTTGCCGTGCAGCGAGACCCTGCTGCCAGCCTTGTAGAGGATCGAGCCGAGCGCCTGCTCGAGGAAGTCCGGCTGGCCTTCCTCGACGACGAGGACGTGGGACTTGCCGTCGCAGAATTCGAGGAACTCGTCGCCGACGATCGGATAGGTGACGTTGAGGACGTAGAGCGGGATCTCGCTGCTGCCGTAGATGTCGGCGAGGCCGAGGCGCTGCAGGGCGCGGACGACTCCGTTGTACATGCCGCCCTGGCAGATGATGCCGACGGAACCGTCCTTCGGCCCGAAGAATTCGTTCAGGCCCTTCTCGCGGATGTATTTCTGCGCGGCCGGCCAGCGGTTCCTGATCTTGTCCTGCTCCTGCACGTAGGACATGGGCGGCAGGACGACGCGCGAATAGTCGCTGCGCGGGCTGGCCAGCGCGTCCTTGACGGTGAAGGGCGGGCGCCTGTTGTCCCGGGCAGTGAAGCTGCCGGTGACGTGGCACGAGCGGATGCGCACCATCAGCATGACCGGCGTGTTGGTGGCCTCGGACAGCTCGAAACCCTGCTCGACCGAACGCACGATCGAGGGCAGGTTGGGGCGCGGGTCGAGAAGCCACATCTGCGACTTCATCGCGAAGGCGTGGCTGCGCTCCTGCATGATCGAGGAGCCCTCGCCGTAGTCCTCGCCGATGATCACCAGCGCGCCGCCGGTGACGCCCGAGGAGGCGAGGTTGGCCAGCGCGTCGGAGGCGACGTTGACGCCGACCGAGCCCTTGAAGGTGACGGCACCGCGGATGGGATAGTGGACCGAGGCGGCCAGCATCGCCGCCGCGGCGGCCTCCGAGGCGTTGGCTTCGAAGCGCACGCCGAGTTCGGAAAGGATTTCCTCTGCGTCGGCGAGCACGTCCATGAGATGGCTGATCGGCGCGCCCTGGTAGCCGCCGACATAGCCGACGCCGCTTTCCAACAGGGCCTTGGTGAGCGCCAGAATGCCCTCGCTGGTGAAGGTCTGACCCTCGCCGAGCTTCAGCTTCTGCACTTCCCTCGCGAAAGAACGTTCGGCCATGCCTGACTTGTTCCGTTTCCTGGATGGGCCTGCGCACCCACCGGCGCGCAGTGCCCAGACCTAGATTTCGTGCCTGCGGACGTTGCTCAGCATCTTCTGCAGCGTGGCGACGAAGGCGCGGCGCTCGTCGTCGGGAATGCCCGTGAACATCCTCGAATAGGCCTTCGCCATCGACGGCCAGATGCGTTCGAAGGCGGCGCGCCCGGCGTCGGTGATGAAGACGCGCGTCACCCGGCTGTCGTTGGCGTCGGTCTCGCGGCGGACGAGCCCGTCGGCGACGATCTGGTCGAGCGCGCGGCTCAAGGTCGACTGCTCGACCACGGCGTAGATCGCCAGTTCGCGTATCTGGACGCCGTCGATGACCGAGAGGACGGCGAGCGAGCGCATCTTCGGCGTCGTCAGCCCGAGCGCCGACATTTCGTGGCGGATGGTCGCGTTGTAGCGCCCCATGATGCGGTTCATCAGGTAGGGCGCGAAGTTCGAGAGACCTATCTCGCCGAGACGCGGAATGGTGCCGTCCTCGCGGATGTTCACATCCGTCGCGTCGTTCATCCGCCCAGCCTCTTCGCCAGCAGGAAGCCGGACCCGCCGCCGAGCCCGGGACCGGGATGGGTCGAGGCGCCGATGTGATGGAGATTGCGGACGGACGTCCCGGCGCCCTTCGAATCGGCGAAGGGCCGCCAGATGAAGAACTGGTCGATGGAGCACGAGCCGCCGTAGGGATCGCCGCCGACGAGGTTGATGTTGAGCCTTTCCAGGTCGGCGGGCGAATAGGCGCGCCGGGCGAGCACGGAGCCGGGGAAGCCGTCGATGTGCCGGGCGAGGATCGCCTCGATGCGGTCGGCGAAGGCCTCGCGCGTCGCCTCATCCCACGTCCCGGACGTCGCGATCCTGCCGGCCGCGTCGCCCTTGACGGTACGCGGGGCGTCGGGGATCTGGATCCAGACGATCGACTTGCCGTCCGGGCAGCGCGACGGGTCGAGCCGGTGCGGCTGGCCGACGCAGATGGTCGGCGTTTCCGGCAGCATGCCGCGCTCGGCCTCGTTCGCCGACCTGGAGACGGAATCGATGCCGTCGGCGAGGTGGACCAGCGCGACGTCGTCCAGCCCCGGCGTCTTCCAGCGGATCGGACCGTCGACGGCGTAGTGCAGCTGGAAGTCGCCGCGGCCATGACGGAAGCCGGCGACCGCGCTTTCGGCCTCGCGGGTCTCGGCGACGCCCTTCAAGAGCCGGCCGTAGAGCTGGCCGGGGGCGACCGAGCAGACGATCTCGCGGCCGAGAATCTCCTCGCCGGAGGCGGTGACGACGCCGCAGGCCGCGCCGTTGCGCACGATGATGCGGTCGACGTCGACGCCGGTCCGTGTCGTGCCGCCCTGTTCCTCGATCAGCGCCCTGAAGGCGTCGACCGCCTTGCCGGCACCGCCCTTGACGATCGGCGCGCCGGCCGCCTCGAGGGCGAAGGCGATGACCTTGCCCATCTGGCCGCCGTAGGTCGATTCGGGCGTCAGGCCCGTGTGCAGGACCCACGGCGCCCAGAGCGCGCGCAGCGTGTCCGACGCATAGGTGGTCTCCAGCCAGCCGCGGGCGGGCAGGAGCGCCCGGCCCATCCACGCGGCGAGGCCGCGCGGGCCGCGCTTCCAGGTTTCCCGGAGCAGCAGCTTCAGCGTCGGCCAGCTCCACAGCTCGCCGCCGAGCAGGGCGAAGAGGAAGGGTGCGTCGGCTTCGATGGCGCCGACGTCGGCGCCGTGACGGGCGCCGTCGCCGGGGCTGAGCGCGTCGAAGCGCGCGATGTTGGCGGCACGATCCGTCGTCAGCACCAGCGAGGAACCGTCAGGCCGCAGCACGGCCGTCGGATGCGCGGTGTGGCAGAGCTCGAACCCGTGCCGCGCCAGGCCGGCGGCAAGCGCGGCATAGGCGGGCGAGGTGAGGAAGAGCACGAAGGTGGCCGCCATCACGTCGTGATGGAAGCCGGGCAAGGTGATCTCCTCGGTGCGCATGCAGCCGCCGAGGCGGTCGTTGCGCTCGAGCACGAGGACGCGCTTTCCCTTCGAGGAAAGCATCGCCGCAGCGACAAGGGCGTTGATGCCGCTGCCGACGATGATCTGGTCGTAATCCGCCATTGCCGGAGGTTCCCCGCTCTACGAACGGGGAACGAGGGCCATCGCGCGGATCGGGCTGCCCGTGCCGTTGACCAGCTTGAGCGGCGCCGCGATCAGGATCGCGCCCTTGGCCGGCAGCTTGTCGAGGTTGGCGAGCGAGGCGAGGCCGTAGCGGTTGGCCTTGTGCAGCAGGTTGTGCGCCGGATAGGGCGGCTGCATGCCGCCGGCCTGGCCGGCGTCGGTGCCGATGCACTGCGTGCCCCAGCCGAGCACGCCCTTCGACAGGATGTACTCGATGCAGTCGACCGTCGGGCCGGGCGAATGCGGGCCGGTGGCGTCGGCGTTGAGGTAGAGCGCCTCGTCGTTGACGCGCTTGTCCCAGTCGGAGCGCATGACCACCCACTCGCCGGCATTGATCGCGCCATGCTTCGCCTCCCAGGCCTGCACGCCCGCGGCGTCGAGCAGGAAGTCGGGATTGGCGGCGGTCTCGGCCGAGCAGTCGATGACGTTGACGGGCGCGACGAAGTTCTGCGGCGGGATCGTGTCGGTGTAGCCGTCGGCATATTCCCGGCCGGTGATCCAGTGATGCGGCGCGTCGAAGTGGGTGCCGGAGTGCTCGCCGATCTTCAGCCAGTTCCAGGCCCAGAACGGACCGTCCTGATCGTATTCGGAGATCTTGTGGACCTCGATCTTCGGCGTGTCCCTGGCGAAGTCCGGCGGCAGCTTGAGCAGGGGGGTGTCGGGACCCAGCCGTCCGGACAGGTCGACGACCTCGACGGCCCCGCTCACGAGGAGACTGGCCAGATTTCCCAGGGTTTGCGCGGCATTCATGGATTGGTCCTCCGTTTTTTCTCGAGACGGGCGCCTTCGGGCGCGGAGCGGCAGTTCCCCAGCTCGTCCAAACATTATGCTAGACAGAAGAATATGCATTTGCAATTATCTTCAAAAAAAAGAGGGAACTTAGATCGTGCGTCAGTCCTACGATGCCGTCGTCATCGGCGCGGGGCACAACAGCCTCGCCTGTGCGGCCCATCTGTCGGCGAAGGGCTGGCGCGTCGCCGTGTTCGAGCAGGCGCCGCGGCCCGGCGGCGCGGCCAAGACGCTGGAGCTGACGCAGCCCGGCTTCCGCCACGACTGGGCGGCGATGAACCTCAACCTCTTCGCCGGTTCGGCGTTTTTCAAGGCCTACAGCGAACAGCTGCTGAAGCACGGGCTCGCCTTCGCGCCTGCCTCGCACTGCTTCGCCAGCGTCTTTCCCGACGGCAAGTGGTTCGGGGTGGGCACCGACGCGGCGGAGACGAAGAAGCGCATCGCCGCGCTCTCGGCGGCCGACGCCGAGACCTGGCAGACGATGCTCGACGAATTTCCCGGGCGCGCCGAGTACATTTTCGCGCTGCTCGGAAATCCCATGAAAATGCATATATTGGCGCGCCTTTTGGCGAAGGCGTCGCTGCGCAGGGGATTTTCCTGGACGATAGCACTGGCGCGGCTGCTTGTCTCCTCGCCGCGCAAGTGGCTGACGGAGAACTTCACCTCGCCGCACGTGCGCGCCACGCTCGGCGCCTGGGGCATGCATCTCGACTTCGCCCCCGACATCGCCGGCGGGGCGGTGTTCCCCTATCTCGAGGCGATGGCCAACCAGTCCTTCGGCATGGTCATCGGCAAGGGCGGGGCGGACACTGTCACTCGCGCGCTGACGGGAATGATCGAGGCCGGCGGCGGCGAGATCCACTGCAACGAGCGGGTCGTGCGGGTGCTGAAGGAGGGCGGCCGGGCGACCGGCGTCGAGCTCTCCGGCGGGCGCCGCGTCATGGCCGGCAAGGCGGTGATCGCCAACGTGGCACCGGGCAGGCTGGTCGACGGGCTGCTCGACGGGGACTCCGGCGACGCCGGCTTCGACCGGAGCATGCGCCGGTTCAGCCACGCGCCCGGCACGATGATGATCCACCTGGCGCTCGACGACCTGCCGGCGTGGACGGCTGGCGAGGAACTCAGGCGCTTCGCCTACGTGCACGTCGCGCCGTCGCTCGACCAGATGGCGAGGACCTATCAGCAGGCGGTGGCGGGGCTCCTGCCCGACGAGCCGGTGATCGTGGTCGGCCAGCCGACGGCGATCGACCCGTCGCGGGCGCCCGACGGCAAGCACGTGCTGTGGGTGCAGGTGCGCATGGTGCCGGCGGAAATCCGCGGCGACGCGGCGGGCACGATCGCGGCGCGCGACTGGGCGTCGGTGAAGGAGGCCTATGCCGAGCGCGTGCTCGACCTGATCGAGCGCCACGCGCCGGGGCTGAGGTCGAGGATCCTCGGCCGCGCCGTGGTGTCGCCGCTCGACCTCGAGGCCGACAATCCGAACCTGGTCGGCGGCGACCAGGTCTGCGGCAGCCACCATCTTTCGCAGAACTTCCTGTTCCGCCCGGCGTATGGTCACGCGTCGGGGCGCACGCCGGTGAAGGGGCTCTACCTCACCGGCGCGGCGGTGTGGCCGGGCGCCGGGCTCGGCGCCGGATCGGGTTTCATGCTCGGCCGCGAACTGGCCGGGTAGGCAATGCAATCACAGAAGGGGAGAACGACATGAATTCCTTATCGAGACGTACGGTGCTGAAGGCGTCCGCCGCGACGCTGGCGCTGGGCATGCTGGGATCGAAGGCGCTGGCGGCGATCGACGAGCTGGTCATCGCCTACAACGTCAACCTGCCGTCGTGGGACCCGACGGTGGGCCCGTCGGCGGTCAACCCGACCATCCAGGGCATCTACCAGTCGGTGTTCGACCAGTTCATCCTGCAGCAGCCGGACCTGAAGCCGGCGCCGGGCCTGCTCACCGAATGGGGCTGGAACGACGACAGGACCAAGGTGACGATGAAGGTGCGCGAGGGCGTGACCTGGCATGACGGTTCGCCGTTCACCGCCGAGGACGTCGCCTGGTCGCTGAGCCGCGCCGCCGACGAGAAGACCGGCAACCCGATCCAGTTCATCTGGTCGACGCTGGCCAACATCAAGGCCGAGGGCAACAAGGTCACCGCCGACGTGGCGCGCTTCGAGCCGACCATCTTCAAGTGGATGTACTTCCTCACCGGCTACGTGCTGCCGAAGGCCTATTACGAGAAGGTCGGCGCCGAGGGCTTCGAGGCCGCGCCGATCGGCACCGGCCCGTACATGGTCGAGAAGTTCGAGCGCAACGCCTTCGTGCGCCTGAAGGCCAATGCCAACTACTGGGGCGGCAAGCCCGAGTTCGAGACCGTGACGATCAAGTTCGTCACCGACGCCACCTCGCGCGTCGCCGAGATCGAGTCCGGCAACGCCCACGTGACGCTGGAGATGCCCTACGAGGAGTACGACCGCCTGAAGGGCAAGGAAGGGCTGGCCGGCACGGCGAAGGCTATCTCCGACATCGGCATGATCTTCCTCAACGACATCGATCCGATGCTCGACGCCAACGTGCGCAAGGCGGCGGCGCATGCCATCGACAAGAAGACGCTCGTCGAGCGCCTGCTGTCGGGCTACGGCGTGCCGATCGACACGCTGGAGACGCCGGAATACCTCGCCTACGACCCGTCGATCTCGGTCGCCTACGATCCGGAACTGGCCAAGAAGCTGCTCGCCGAGTCCGGCTTCTCGCCGGAGAAACCGGTGAAGTTCAAGATCCAGACGACCCGCGGCTTCAAGCCGAAGGACTACGAGATCATCCAGGCGATCGTCGGCCTGTGGCGCAAGGTCGGCATCGAGGCCGAGATCGAGGTCTACGAGATCGCCAAGCACTACGAACTGCGCGCCGCCGACCAGCTGGCCCCGGCCGCGTTCTACAACTGGGGCAACTCGGTCGCCGACCCGACCACCTCGACCGGCTTCGCCATGTTCGGCCCGTCGCCGCACTCGGTGTGGGACGGCAAGGACCTGATCGACATGATCGGGCCGCTCTGGGGCGAAGGCGACGAGGACAAGCGCATCGCCGGCTGGAAGGCCGTCAGCCGCTACATCGCCGACAATGCCCTGGTGATCCCGCTGTTCCAGTACGTGCAGCCGATCCTGCACGTCTCGGGGGTCAGCGTGACGCCGCACACATCGGGCGCGCTGCTGCCGCACCTGATGAAGCGCGCCTGACGACGCGCCCGGCGACGATCCCGAAGCGGGCCGCGGCCCGTGGACGGGGAGCGGGTTTCGCGCGACATGGATCGGGGCGATGTTCGAAGGAACGTCGCCCCGATGCCAATGCCGCGGCACGAGGCTTTCGAGGACACGCAGTTTGACGTTGTTGCGCAGCATCCTGCACCGACTGGCGACGATGGCCGTCACCCTCATCGGGGCTGCCGTCATCGTCTTCTTCGTCATCCGCGTCGTTCCCGGCAATCCGATCGCGATGATGCTGCCGCCCGGCGCGTCGGAAGCCGACATCGCCAGGCTCAGCGCCCATTACGGCCTCGACAGGTCGATCCCCGAACAGTTCGTGATCTGGCTGGGCGGCGTGCTCCACGGCGACTTCGGCACGTCGATCTCGCTGCGCCAACCGGTCATGCCGCTGGTGCTCGGCCGGCTGCCGGCGACGCTGGAGCTGTCGATCTTCGCCCTCGTGCTCGCCGTCATCATCGGCGGGGCGTCGGCGCTCGCGGGCACGCTGTGGCGGGGCACCAAGACCGAGGCGGCGATCGACGTCGCCAACGGCGTCGGCCTTTCCGTGCCCGACTTCCTCTGGGCGCTGGTGCTGATCCTGCTGTTCGGCGTGCTGCTGCCGATCTTCCACATCTCGGGGCGCATCTCGCCCTCGGCCGACCTGCCCTTCGTCACCCAGTTCTACGTCTTCGAGAGCATCGCCAGGCTGCGCTTCGATCTCTGGTGGGACCTCCTGAAGCACATGTTCATGCCGGCGCTGGCGCTCGCCATCCCGCTCGCGGCGATCATCAGCCAATTGCTCAAGCAGTCGCTGAAGGAGACGATGCATCTCGACTACGTCGTGCTCGCGCGCACCAAGGGCTACGGCGAGAACCACGTCATCCTGTCGGAGAGCCTGCCCAACGCCGTGCTGCCGACGCTGACGCTGATCGGCGTCCAGTTCACCTTCCTGATCGGCGGCACCGTCATCATCGAGCGGCTGTTCTCCTACGAAGGGCTCGGCAACATGGCGATCGACGCGGTCATCAACCGCGACCTGCCGCTGATCCAGGGCATTGTGCTGGTCTTCGCCCTGATCTTCACCCTGATCAACCTCCTGGTCGACATGACCTACGCCCTGCTCAACCCGAGGCTCCGCAATGCTTGACGGACGCGGAGCGGTGGGCCGCAAGGCGAGCTGGCGGCTGATCCTGTCCGGCAGCTGGCTGGTGCTGATCGCGCTGCTGGCGATCGCGGCGCCGCTGATCAGCCCGCACGATCCGCTCGAGCAGGACCTGTTCGCCGCCCGCATGCCGCCGTTCTGGATGCACGGCGCGGACCCGGCCTACCTGCTCGGCACCGACAGCCTCGGCCGCGACGTGCTGTCGAGGATCATCCACGGCTCGCGGATCGCCCTGACGGTCGCCCTGATCGCCGGGCTCGCCACCGGCTTCGTCGGCTCGGTGCTCGGCCTGCTCGCCGGCTATCTGCGCGGCCGCACCGACCTCGTCATCTCGCGTCTCGTCGACAT
Organism: uncultured Mesorhizobium sp.; assembly: GCA_937958475.1. Classification (GTDB taxonomy): domain Bacteria; phylum Pseudomonadota; class Alphaproteobacteria; order Rhizobiales; family Rhizobiaceae; genus DUSC01. The sequence continues at coordinate 37,715 of CALFXR010000219.1, forward strand.
CTGGATGGCCTTTCCGCCGGTGCTGTTCGCCATCCTGCTGATCGCCGTGCTCGGCACCGGCCTGTCGTCGATCGTCATCGCCATCGTCGTGATCGACTGGACGCGGTTCTGCCGCGTGGTGCGCGCCGAGGCGATGAACCAGTCGAAGATGGACTACATCGCCAGCGCCGTCGTCGCCGGGCAGAGCCGTGCCGGCATCCTGTGGCGCGAGATCGGGCCGAACGTCCTGCCGACCATCGTCGCGCTGCTGACGCTGGAGATGGGCATCGCCGTGATCGTCGAGGCGATCCTGTCCTTCGTCAACCTGTCGATCTCGACGGATGCGCCGACCTGGGGCGGCATGATCGCCGAGGGCCGCACAGCGGTCTACCAGGCCTGGTGGGTGCTGGTGTTCCCGCTGGTGGTGCTGTTCCTCACCGTCCTCTCCTTCAGCCAGATCGGCGAGGGCCTGAAGGACCGTTTCGACCCGGTGCTCAGATGAGCGCCTTCCTGACGATCCGCAACCTGAGCGCCATGCTGCGCGGCGGGAGCCAGCGCGTGCTCCGGTCCGTCGACCTTGCGGTGGAAGCCGGCGAGGTGCGCGGGCTGGTCGGCGAGAGCGGCGCGGGAAAAAGCATGATCGGCAAGGCCGTGCTCGGCATCCTGCCGTCGGCCGTCTCGATCGTCGAAGGCGAGATCCTGCTCGACGGCAAGAACCTGCTGGCCATGCCGCCAAAGGAGCGGCGGCGGACGATCGGCACGGTCGCGGCGCTGATCCCGCAGGACCCGCTGACGGCGCTCAATCCGTCGCGGCGGATCGGCCGGCAGATCACCGACCGTCTCGTCGACATCCTCGGCTGGACCAAGGCGAACGCGCATGCGCGGGCGCTGGAACTGCTCGACGAGGTGAAGATCGAAAATCCCGAGCGGGTCATGGCGAGCTACCCGCACGAGCTTTCGGGCGGCATGCGCCAGCGCGTGCTGATCGCCTCGGCCTTCGCCGCCAATCCGAAGCTGATCATCGCCGACGAGCCGACGACGGCCCTCGACGTGACGGTGCAGAAGCAGATCCTGAAGCTGATCCGCGAGATGCAGGCCCGCCACGGCACCGCGATGCTGTTCGTCACCCACGACCTCGGCGTCGTCTCGAAGGTCTGCCAGAAGCTCTCCGTGCTCTATTCGGGCATGATCGTGGAGGACCGGACGGTGAGCGATTTCTTCGCCGCCCCGCGACACGCCTATTCGAAGGCACTGCTGGCGGCGACGCCGAAATACACCGATCCCTTCGCCTCGCTGCTGCCCGTCGACGAGGCCGTCATCGCGGCGGCCGACGAGGAGGTGAAGGCCGCGGACCGGGGGTGGCGCCATGGCTGACGACAAGCCGCTGGTCAGCGTCAGGGGCCTCGAGGTCGCCCTGCCGGACATGACGCGCAAGCCGCTGTTCGGCAAGGCGCCGCCGATCAGGATCCTCGACGGTCTCGACTTCGACATCGGACGGGGATCGATCCTCGGCATCGTCGGCCAGTCGGGATCGGGGAAGTCGACCCTGGGCCGGACGATGCTGAGGCTGCTCGAGCCGACCGGCGGGACGGTGACGTTTGCCGGCCAGGACATCAGCCATCTCGGCGAGGCCGCGCTCCGTCCCTTCCGCCGCCAGGCGCAGATGATCTTCCAGGACCCGATGTCCTCGCTCAACCCGCGGCACCGGGTGAGCGGCATCATCACCGGGCCGCTCCGGCTGAACGGCTTCGACCGGGTGAAGGAGCGCGCGGGCGAGGCGCTCGACCATGTCGGCCTGCCGCGCTCGTTCCTGTCGCGCTATCCGCACGAGCTGTCCGGCGGCCAGCGCCAGCGGGTGGGCATCGCGCGCGCCATCGCCATGCGGCCGCAGTTCATCCTCGCCGACGAGATCGTCTCGGGGCTCGACGTGTCGTCGCAGGCGCAGGTGCTCAACCTGCTGGAAAAGCTGGTGCGCGAGCTCGACCTGACGCTCGCCTTCATCAGCCACGACCTCTCGGTGATCAGGCGGCTGTGCTCGCACGTGATGGTGCTCCATCGCGGCAGGATCGTCGAGCACGGACCCGTCGAGGCCGTGTTCGACCGGCCGCAGGCCGCCTACACGCGCGAACTGCTCGACGCCATCCCGCTGCCCGATCCGAACCAGGCGAACTGGCTGGCGTGAGGGGGGGCGCGAAGCGACGCCGCGATTGGGTAGTGTCTCAGTTTGAAATCTGACGCCGCGAACGCGGTTGTCGCGCCTAGCCCGAACTCCTATATGCTTAATCATGATGGACGAAGTTGCGCCGAAGCCGGGGAAGCGCGGTCTGTCCTGAGATCGTAATCACCTGACAGAGGCCGCCGGGAGAACCGGGCGCGGAC
>CALFXR010000220.1 GCA_937958475.1 uncultured Mesorhizobium sp.
CTGAAGGACCTGTCGCGCAAGGAACTGAAGGGACGCACCATCGTCTGCGTCGTCTCCGGCGGCAATTTCGACTTCGAGCGGCTGCCCGACGTGAAGGAGAGGGCGCTGCGCTACGAGGGGCTGAAGAAATATTTCGTCTTCCGCTTTCCCCAGCGGCCCGGCGCGCTACGCGACTTCCTCGCGCTGCTCGGTCCGGACGACGACATCGCTCGCTTCGAATATTTGAAGAAGTCGGCACGCAATTTTGGCTCGGTGCTGATCGGACTGGAGACGAAGGACCGCAGGAATTTCGACGTGCTCGTCAAGCGCTTCGAAGAGGCCGGCTGGGCCTACGAGGACATTACCGAGAACGAGACGCTGGCGGGGCTGATCATATGAGCGGCAAGACCGTGTACATCCTGCTCTTCCGCGGCGTCGGCGGGGCGACGCAACTGCCGGTGAAGCCGCTGAAGGAAGCGCTGGCGAATGCCGGCTTCGAGAACGTCGGCACCTATATCAACAGCGGCAATGCCGTTCTGCGCACCGACCGGCCGAAGGCGGAGATGCTGAAGATCGTCGCCGAGATTTGCGAGCGGGAGTTCGGATTCACCAAGGCGATCCACGCACCGGCGCTGTCCGAATGGCAGGCGGTGATCGACAACAACCCGTTCCCCGACTTCAAGGAGAGCCAGCACCTGCATGCCGCCTGGCTGGACGGCGAGCCGAAACCCGGCGCGGTCGAGGCGCTAAGGGCGGTCTGCGTCGAGGGCGAGGGCATCGAGGTCGTCGGGCGGGTCGCCTACCTGCACACGCCGCACGGCTTCGGCCGGTCGAAGCTGGCCGAGAAGTTCGACAAGCTGATTGGCGTCGCCAACACGGCGCGCAATTGGAATACTGTCGTCAAGCTGATGGCGATGGCGGCGGCGGCGCGGTAGGGCGGGTTTCCTGCGTTTTCGGGGGCGAAGTGTTGTGGCGGTGCCACCGCCTTGCTGCAGCGCAAGATGAAATCGCTTGCTATTCGCCGGTCGATGGCCCATATGCGGCCCCATAGGCGCTTGGGCCGGGTCATCCGGCTTTCTCCTGCGAAGAGACTGGTTGCGTCTTTCTCTCCCCCGCAAACGTTCCGGGCGAGATGAGACCCTCGGCATGAGGCCGGTGGGTTACGACAGCGCAGCCGCGCGGGCCAAACGCCCGCCGCCTTGTCGTTTCACGAAGTTTCCCGACCGCGGGTTGCGCCCCGCCGTCGCCACACTGTTCGCGGCGACGACGCCGCGCGAAAGATGAACGAATTGACGACTGAAATCATGGAAGCCGCGTCGGCATTCGCCGAGCTCGGCATCACCGGATCGCTGCTCAAGGCCACCGCGCTCGCCGGCTACACCGAACCCAAGCCGATCCAGGTGCAGGCGATCCCGGCGCAGCTGAAGGGCCGCGACCTGCTCGGCGTGGCGCAGACCGGCTCCGGCAAGACTGCCGCTTTCGCCCTGCCGATCCTGTCCAAGATCATCGGGCTCGGCAACAAGCGCCGGCCGAAGACGGTGCGCGCGCTGGTGCTGGCACCGACCCGCGAACTCGCGGTGCAGATCGAGGAAGCCTTCCGCACCTTCGCCAAGGGCGCGCATATTTCGACCGCGCTGGTTCTCGGCGGCGTGTCGCGCTTCAGCCAGGTGAAGAAGATTGGCCCCGGCGTCGACGTGCTGATCGCCACCCCGGGGCGCCTGATGGACCTCGTCCGCGAGGGCGACGTCACCCTCTCCGAGACGACGTGGCTGGTCCTCGACGAGGCAGACCGCATGCTCGACATGGGCTTCATCAACGACGTCCGCAGGATCGCCAAGCTGACGCACCCGGCCCGGCAGACAGCGCTGTTCTCGGCGACCATGCCGCCGGAGATCGAGCAGCTCGCCCAGAGCCTGCTGCGCGATCCGGTCCGCGTCGAAGTGGCGCCCCAGGGCACGACCGCGGCGGAGATCGCCCAGAGCGTCGTCATCGCGCGGACGAAGCAGAAGCGGCAGATCCTGTCGACCATGCTGGCGGATCCGGCGATGAGCTCGGTGATCGTCTTCTCGCGTACCAAGCACGGCGCCGATCGCGTCACCCGCGACCTCGAGCGCGACGGCTTCAACGCCGCCGTGATCCACGGCAACAAGTCGCAGAACGCCCGGCAGAAGGCGTTGAACGGCTTCCGCGACGGGTCGGTGCGCATCCTGGTGGCGACCGACATCGCCGCGCGCGGCATCGACGTTCCCGGCATCAGCCATGTGGTCAACTTCGACCTGCCCGACGAGGCGGAGAGTTATGTGCACCGCATCGGCCGCACCGGGCGCAACGGTGCCGACGGTATCGCCATCACGCTGTGCGACCCGTCGGAGAACGCCAAGCTTCGCGCCGTCGAGCGAATCATCCGCATGAAGCTGCCGGTGGTGCGCGATCACACCGGCGAGGCGGACCCGCGGCCGGAGCCCCGGCAGCGCGACGGCGTCGCGATGCAGGCCGACAACGACCGCGGTCCGCGCCAGGCCGACGAACGCCGCCGGCCGGCCCATGCCGGCCAGGGCGAGCGCAAGCAGGCCCATCGGGGGCAGGGCGAGCGCGCACCACAAGGTGAGGGCGCTTCGCGCGAGGCCTTCTCCAAGGGGCCGAAGCAGGCTCGTCCGGACGGCGCCCGACCCGACCAGCGCAAGCCGTTCCGCGGCAAGCGACGCGGCTTCGGCGGCAAGCGGCCGGCACCGCGCGCCGCGTAAACTCCGAAGACTGGCGCCGCTCCGTGCGGCGCCGGTCCGTTTGGACCAAACCCCCGTCGAGTGGTCCAATTGCCCGCGCCGCGGCGGCGGGCTACGCCGCCAGCGGATCGCGGCGGCCGTCGCGTGATGCGCGCCGGACGATAGGGCGGGGGGAACGATGCTCGGGATCGCCACGCTGGCACTCGCCTACGTGCTGTCGCAGTTCTACCGGTCGTTCCTGGCGGTGTTGACGCCTTCGCTGATCGCCGATCTCGGCATCGACAAGGCGGGGCTTTCGGTCGCTTCTGGCGCCTACTTCATCGCCTTTGCACTTGCGCAGTTTCCGGTCGGCGTCTTTCTCGACCGCTTCGGCCCGCGGCGCACCGCCGCCGTGATCATGACGATCGGCGGCGCCGGCGGCGCATTCCTGTTCTCCGCGGCGACCGCGCCGTGGATGATCGTCGCGGCGATGGCCCTGATCGGCGTCGGCTGCGCGCCGATCCTGATGGCCTCGTTGTTCATCTTCGCGAAATCCTATTCGCCGGCTCGCTTCGCCGTACTCGCCTCATGGATGGTGGCGTTCGGCTCCACCGGAAACATCATCGGCGCGGCGCCGCTGGCGGCGGCGGCAGAAGCCTTCGGCTGGCGGGCTTCTATGGCCGGCCTCGGCGTCGTCACGATGGTGGTTGCCGGCGCGGTGCTTTCGGTCGTCCGAGATCCGCAGGGCGACGGACGCGGCGAGGGCGCCGGCCTTTCCGGCTATCTTGAGCTCCTGCGCATGCCGGTGCTGTGGGCGATCATTCCGCTGACGGCGATCAACTACGCGCCGCCGATGGGTATCCGCGCGCTTTGGGCCGGCCCATATCTCGCCGACACCTACGGCGCGGACGCGATCAGCATTGGCCGGACGACGCTCTACATGGCCCTGGCCATGGCCGCCGGCGCTTTCCTCTACGGGCCCCTCGACACGCTGTTGCGCACGCGCAAATGGGTCGCCTTCGCCGGCAACGCCGTCGGCGTCGCGGCGCTGGCCTGGCTGGCGCTCAATCCCTCGACGACCATCGCCGGGTCGACCGCCGCGTTCGTCGCCATCGGCCTGTTCGGCGGATCCTACGGGCTCCTGATGGCGCATGCGCGGGCGTTCCTGCCCAGCCACCTGACCGGCCGCGGGGTCACGCTGATGAACTTCTTCTCGATCGGAGGAGTCGGCGCCATGCAGTTCGCCACCGGCGCGGTCGTCACCGCGGCCACGGTGCCCGGCGATCCCGCGGCCGGTTATGCCGCGCTGTTCGGCTTCTACGCGCTGGTGCTCGCCATGTCTCTCGTCGTGTTCCTGTTCGCCCGCGACGCGCCGCCGGAACGGCGCTGAACGATCAGCGGACGGTTCGGCCGACCCAGTCGGTGATCTTCGCCGCCAGCGGTTCCGTCGTCGTCGGCGACAGGGCGTCGCCGGCGATGACGTGGTTGTAGGGATCGCCGCTGTCGTCGACGGTGACGATCTCGTGCGGCGCGCCCCATCGTGCCGCGATTTCGCGCGTCAGTTCGGGCCGTACGACGCCGTCCTTGTCGGAGAACACGAACAGCGCCGGGACCCGCGCCGTCTCGACGGGCGCCTCGTGGGCGAGTTTCGCCAGCGCCGCCATCGGCAGCGTTGCCTCGATTGGATAGCGCGTCGTCCAGAATTTCGCGTTGAGATCGTTGACGGGCGTGAAGCCGCGCTCGGCGCCGGCGACGAGGCGGGCGATCTGCGCGCCCCACGGCATGGTCAGGATCTCCGCCCCGGCGGCCTGGACGCCGTAGTTGGGCGAGATCAGCGCCATCCCGGCGATGTCGCCGATGGCGCCCGGTTGCGTCGCCGCCCAGCTCGCCAGCGAGGCGCCCGTCGAGACGCCGATGACGACAATTTTCTCGCCGATGGCGCGGCCGATCGCCAGCGCTTCGGCATAGTCGTTCACCCAGGCGTTGACCGACCCGGCGCTCATCGCCGCGCCGTCCATCCCGTGGCCTGTCAACCGCGTGTAGAAGAGGTTGGCGCCGAGCGTCGCGGCGACGCGGTCGGGAAGCGGGCGCACCTCGCCCTTGCTTGCCGAGAAGCCGTGCACGTAGACCAGCGCGATCGGCGTCTTGGCCCTCGTCGCCGGGTCGGCCCAGACGATTTCCTTGTCGAGGCCGGGCCTGATGCCGGCGACGGCAGCCTCCGTGCGCGCCAGATAGGCTTCCGGATCGGGGCCGATGGCGGCGGGATCGAAGGTCACCGTGGTGTCGGACGCGACTCTGGGGCCGGCGAGAAAGATGCCGGCGGCGAGGACGACAAGGACGGCTGCGGAGACGAGCAAGCGCTTCACGATTCTATTCACTCCGGCGACTGGTTTCGGACTGCGGGGGAGATTGCGGCGCGATCTCGCGCCCGACGCCCGCGGCGGGACCGCGTTTGTCGTCGGCAAGGGGCCGCCCGCTCCAGCCGGTCAACCGGTTCACCAGTGCGTGGCGTAGCGGATGGGGCAGTATCGACAGCAGCCGCAGGAACACGGTGAGCCGTCGCGGGAAGCTGGTCTCGAAGCCGCCGTGGGCCAGTGCCCGCGAAAGGCGCTCCACGGCGCGATCGGCGGTCATGAGGAACGGCATGCGGAAGCTGACCCTCTCCGTGAGCGGCGTCTCGATGAAGCCCGGATTGATGACCTGGATGCGGATGTTGAGCTTGTCGAGGTCGTATTTCAGCGATTCGGCGAGATGGTTGACCGCCGCCTTGGAACTGCCGTAGGCGGCCGCCGACGGCCATCCGGAGAAGGCGACGACCGAACCTATGATCGCGATCTGGCCCCTGCGCCGGTTGCGCATCCTCGCCAGCGTCGGCGCCAGCCCGTAGATCACGCCGAGAAGGTTGACTTCGTAGGTGCGCACGAAGTTCGAGGTCTGCATGCGCTCCACGCGGGTCGGGTAGAAGACGCCGGCGTTGAACACGGCAAGCGTGAGCGGGCCTGCGGCGCGCTCGATTGCGTCGACGATTCCCGCCATGGCCCCCTCGTCCGCCACGTCGCCTGGAAAGGGCAGGATGCCGCCGGTCATGCCGGATGCTTCCTCCGCGAGTTCATAGAGCCGTTCGGCGTCACGGGAGGTCACGGCGACGGAGTAACCGCGTCGCGCCAGGTCGAGGGCGAGCGCCCGCCCGATCCCGCTGCTGGCGCCGGTGATCCAGGCGACTCCGTCGGTCGGACCTGCTCGGTAGAGGCCCATGTTTCCGTCCCTCGATCTGCTTCGTTTTGGCCCTGACGGTAGCATTCGGTGCCGGCTGGCCGCAATCGGCATCGATGGAGAACCACGTTTCCCGATTCGCCTTTCACGAGAAAACGGATTCCTTGAATGCCGCGTCGGCGCTTTCTAATTTGCGCAATCTCTGCAAGGAACTCCCTATGTACAATTCGGTGATCGATGCCATCGGCGGCACGCCGCTCATCCGTCTCAAGCGCGCCTCGGAAGAGACCGGCTGCGAGATTCTGGGCAAGGCCGAGTTCATGAATCCCGGCCAGTCGGTGAAGGACCGCGCCGGACTGTTCATCATCCGCGACGCCGAGCAGAAGGGCCTGCTCAGGCCCGGCGGGATCATCGTCGAGGGCACTGCGGGCAATACCGGCATCGGCCTGACCGTGGTCGCCAAGGCGCTGGGCTACCGCACCGTGATCGTCATCCCCGACACGCAGAGCCAGGAAAAGAAGGACGCGCTGCGCCTGCTCGGTGCCGAACTGATCGAGGTTCCGGCGGTGCCCTACAAGAACCCGAACAACTACGTGAAACTGTCGGGCCGCCTCGCCGGGCAACTGGCCCAGAGCGAGGAGAATGGCGCCATCTGGGCGAACCAGTTCGACAATGTGGCGAACCGTGACGGCCACATCCGTACCACCGCGCAGGAAATCTGGGCGCAGACCGGCGGCAAGGTCGACGGCTTCGTCTCGGCGGTGGGCACCGGCGGCACGTTAACCGGCGTCGCCATCGGCCTGCGCGAGAAGGATCCGTCGGTGAAGATCGGGCTCGCCGACCCGCTGGGAGCGGCGCTGCACAGCTTCTACACGGAGGGCGCGCTCAAGGCCGAGGGCAGCTCGATCACTGAAGGCATCGGCCAGGGCCGCATCACGGCCAATCTCGACGGTTTCGCTCCCGATTTCTCCTTCCAGATTCCCGACGAGGAGGCGCTGCCGATCATCTTCGACCTGGTGCAGGAGGAAGGGCTCTGCCTCGGCGGATCGTCGGGCATCAACATCGCCGGCGCCATCCGGCTCGCCCGCGAACTCGGCCCGGGGCACAGGATCGTGACGATTCTCTGTGATTACGGCACGCGTTATCAGTCGAAGCTCTTCAATCCCGCCTTTCTCCGTGGCAAGAACTTGCCGGTGCCCGCTTGGATGGAAGGATCTCCATCCTATGCCGTGCCCTACGAGCAAGTTGGTTGATGACGTTCCAGACCGCCGCCCTTTTTCGAGACGATGCCTATCTGAAGGAAGCCGAGGCGACGGTGCTGGCGGTGAACGACCGCGGCGGCATCATCCTCGACCGGACCATCTTCTACGCGACGTCCGGCGGCCAGCCAGGTGATACCGGCGTGCTGACGCGCGCCGACGGCAGCAGGATCGCCATCGCCGCGACGGTGACCGGCGAGACCAAGGACGAGATCATCCACATCCCCGCCGATGGTGACAATTTGCCGGCGGTCGGCGAGAATGTCCGCCTCGCCATCGACTGGGAGCGGCGGCTGAACCTGATGCGCATGCATACGGCCTGCCACTTGGTCTCGGTGATCTGCCCGTTTCCGATCACCGGCGCCTCGGTCGCCGAGGACGACAGCCGCATCGACCTCGACATCCCCGACCCGAGCTACACCAAGGAACTGGTCACCGAACGGCTGATGGAAATGGTCCGCGCCGACCATCCCGTCTCCATCCGCTGGATCACCGACGAGGAACTCGCCGCCAATCCGGGACTGGTCAAATCGAAGAATGTGCGACCGCCGATGGGCACGGGGCGGATCCGGCTGGTCCTGATCGGCGAGGATGCGTCCGTGGACAGCCAGCCCTGCGGCGGCACCCATGTGGCGCGCACCGGCGAGATCGGCGAGATCCACATCGGCAAGACCGAGAAGAAGGGGCGCGAGAACCGGCGGTTCCGTATAAGGTTCGGGCCGGCGCCGGCGAATTGAGGAACCGACATGGCCGAGAAGAGCCCGTTCACCGTCGACTCCGACTGGCTGGCGGAACGCCTGAAGACGCCGGGCCTGTCGATCGTCGACGCCTCCTGGTACCTGCCGGTGCAGCGCCGCGACGCCAAGGCCGACTACGATGCAGCGCACATCCCCGGCGCGATCTTCTTCGATCAGGACCTCGTCGTCGATCCGGCGTCTAGCCTGCCGCACACGCTGCCGAAGCCGGCGCTGTTCGCCCGCTTCGCCGGCTCGATGGGCATCTCGGCCGACGATACGATCGTCGTCTACGACGGCCCCGGCCTGTTCTCTGCCCCCAGGGTCTGGTGGATGTTCCGCATCATGGGCGTGGCGGAGGTCTTCATCCTCGACGGCGGTTTCGACCGCTGGAAGGCGGAAGGCCGGCCGGTGACGGCGCAGCCGACGCGCATCGCGCCCTGCGTCTTCCATGCCGAGTTCGATGCCGAGCGTGTCGTCTCCTTCGCCGAGATGCGCGACATCGTGGCTAGCGGCAGCGCCCAGGTCGCGGATGCGCGGCCGGCGGGGCGTTTCGCCGCGAGCGATCCGGAACCGCGCCCCGGCCTGCGGGGTGGTCACATGCCCGGTGCCAAGAACGTTCCGGCGCTGTCGTTGTCGCGGAACGGCGAACTGCTGCCGCTGGACGAACTCGGCTCGGTGCTCGAAGCCGCCGGTCTCGACCTGTCGAAGCCGGTCGTCACCTCCTGCGGCTCGGGCGTGACCGCGGCGACGATATCCTTTGCGCTCTATTCGCTCGGCAAGGGCGACCACCGCCTCTACGACGGTTCGTGGACGGAGTGGGGTGGCCATCCCGACACGCCGGTCGTGACCGGGAAGGACTGAGCATGGGCGAACCGCAGACGCTGGCCTCGGTCGAGGTCACGGTCACTTTCCTCGAGATGGCCTCGCCGCTCGCCCACTATCCGCCGCTGCCCTATGGGCGGCAGATCGCGTTGCTGAAGACACGCAACATTCCGCTGCATTTCTATCGCTATCTTCAGGATCGCATCGGCCGCGAATGGCAGTGGGTGAACGCGCTCAGGCTCTCCGACGAGGAGCTTTCCGCAAAGATCCATGCGCCTGGTCGCGACATCCGCGTCCTCTATCTCGACGGCGCCCCCGCCGGATTCTTCGACCTCAGGCCGGAGCCACGCGGGCCGGTCGAGCTCGCCTATTTCGGCATGATGGAGCAGGCGATGGGGCAGGGGCTCGGCCGCTGGTTCCTCGGCGCGGCGATCGAGGCGGCGTGGTCGCACAACCCGACGACTGTCACGGTGCAGACCTGCACGCTCGATCACCCCGCGGCGTTGTCGCTCTACCAGAAGCTCGGCTTCTCTCCTGTCGGCCAGTCGAAGGAAATGGTCGAGCCGATGGATTTCGCCGATCGCTCGGCGAGCGTGATGCGCTGAGCCTTGCGCTAACCTTCCTGAACCGCCCGTTCAGTCGCGGTTCAGGCGTTCCGCGGCAATCTCTCTCCAACGGTCCATGGCCCGCAAGGCCGCAGCCCAATGGAGAAGAAAATGTCGTTCCGCACCCTCGCAGCAGCCCTTGCCCTCGTCGTCCTTCCGGCGGCCGCGTCCGCGGATCCGTTCGCCGCGCGCGTCCCCGTCGTGGAGAAACTCCACACCGCCGGCAAGGCGGTGAACGAGCTTCCGTCGCGCGGATTTCCCGGTGCGAAGATCCGCGGCGAGAAGCTGGCGCAGGGCACCATGCCGTCTGCCCTGCAGATCGAGCGACAGCTCGAGGCGGCGCCGCGCATGCGTGTCCGTCCGGAAGACCGGGTCACCATCCGCGAATTCAAGAAGCGCCCGGAACTTCGTCGCAACGCACCGGCGATCGACATCCAGTCGATCAACTTCGCCTTCGGCTCGGCCGAGATTCCCTATTCGCAGTTCGGCAAGATCGAGAACATCGCCGACGCCCTGCAGCGCCTCCTGCGCCGCGACCGTCGCCAGGTCTTCCTGATCGAGGGCCACACCGACGCGATCGGCTCCTGGGGTTCGAACCAGGGTCTTTCGGAAGCGCGCGCCGCATCGCTGAAGACCGTTCTGGTCCAGGAATTCGGCATCCCGCGCCGGGCGCTGGAGACTGTTGGCTATGGCGAGGAATACCTCCTCGTTCCGACCCAGGACGAGGACTGGCGTAACCGCCGCGTCACCCTGCGCCGCATCACCGACCAGGTCGTACCGTTCTGATCGTTCTCGACTGGCGTATTGCCATGCGTCCGCCATCCGGCTAGCCCGGTGGCGGACGTTTCGTTTGCAGGAAGGAATTTGCGATGGCCATTCGTGTCGTGGTCGCTGGCGCGACGGGTTGGGTGGGCAAGGCGCTGGTGCCGGCCATCCTCGGCGAGGCCGATCTCGAACTCGCCGGAGCGGTGGCGCGCAATGCCGCCGGCGCCGACGCCGGCGTCGTCGCCGGGCGCGGAGCGTGCGGCGTCATCGTCGCGGCGACACTGGAAGAGGCGCTCGCCGTTCCTTCGGACGTGGTCATCGACTACACCAAGCCGCACGTCGTGAAAGGCCATGCGCTCGCCGCGATCGCCGCCGGCCGCAACGTCGTCGTCGGCACCTCGGGCCTCGGCGCCGACGACTATGCCGAGATCGCCGCCGCGGCGGAGGGAATGGGCGTTGGCGTCGTCGCCGCCGGCAACTTCTCCATCACGGCGACGCTGATGAAGCGTTTCGCCATGATGGCGGCGAAGTACGTGCCCGACGTCGAGGTCATCGACTACGCCAGCGCGAAAAAGCCGGACGCGCCATCCGGCACGGCGCGTGAACTCGCCGAAGCCCTGTCGGCCGTGCGCGGTGCCTCGACGGCGCGGCCGCAGTCGGAGATTTCCGGCATCCCGGCGACGCGCGGCGCCGCGGTCGGCTCCGGCGCCGGAGTCCAGGTTCATGCCCTGCGCATGCCCTCCTTCGTGCTCTCCTGCGAGGCGCTGTTCGGCCTGCCCGACGAGCGCCTGACGATCCGCCACGACGCCGGCTCCTCGGCCGCGCCCTATGTCGCCGGAACGCTGCTCGCCGTGCGCCGCGTCGTCGGTACCAAAGGTCTGGTCCGCGGCCTCGACCGGCTGATCGACTGACGCCCGGGAATCGGGTGGCGACGGCCCCGGCCAGGGCTTACTCCGGCGGCATCAACCGCGAGGAGAGACCCATGACCATCCGCTGCGTCGCCCTGCCCACTGGACGCGTCCGCGAGCTCCAGGCCGGTGCGGCCGACGACTACGGGCTTCGGCCCGAGCGTCGCATCTCCGACGGTGGCGGAACGCCCTGCCGCCATTGCCTGCGCCACGTCGCGGCGGGCGAGGCCTACCTCGTGCTCGCCTACCGGCCGTTCCCGGAGCGGCAGCCCTATGCCGAGACCGGCCCGATCTTCATCCACGCCGCACCCTGCGAGCGCGCCGAAGAAGGTGCCGGATTGCCGCCGATCGCCGACGGTACGCCGGACTACATCGTTCGCGGCTACGGCAGCGACGACCGCATCGTCTACGGCACCGGCGCGGTGACGCCGACGGAGCGCATCGGCGGACGCGCGGCGGAACTCTTCGGCCGGGACGACGTCGCCTATCTCCACGTCCGTTCGGCGCGAAACAACTGCTACCAGTTCCGCATCGAGCGCGGCTGAGGCCATCAGGCGTCGACACGCACGGCCATCTCGTTTTCCGCCTGGAACCAGACAGGTGTGTCGCTTCGGCCGGTTGAGGCGAACTCGCCGGCCAGACGCCGGGCGAGGTCGAGACCGCGGCCCCGATGCTCCGCGGCTTCCTGTTCCGACCAGACCCGGCGCCCCTGCGGGTCGTTGCCTTCGAATGAAGCGTCGTAATCCCGTGCCCAGGCGAGCAGATCTTCGGCCAGCCTCCAGGAAATGCCGATGTGATGCGCGGAGCAGGAACATTCGTAGCCGCCCTCTCGTTCGCCGACGTCCCAGACCGGATCGGACTCGAATTCGGCGGCGACCTTCATGGCGGCGAACGTCGTAGCACTGGGGCACGGACGCGCAACGGGCTCGAAAGCCACGCGATCCGGCCCGATCTGGGCGGTTAGAGCCTCGTGGATCGGCCGGCCGGCCGCCTCGATGCGGGCGAGGTCAGCAGGATCCTTCACGGCGCTGCGCCACGGATCGTCCGGGTCGGCGACATCGCGGAAGAGATCGAGCCATGCGTCGAGCCGAATGGTGATCTCCTCCGGAAAATGTCCGTAGGGATACCACACCGGGCTGCCCGTCTCGGCGTCGACCAGACCGGTGCCGTGCCAGGACGGCGTGATCACGAGGCGCTCCGGCAGCGAATGGTCCGGTTCGGCCGTAGCCGCAGCTGCACCCGTCGGAACGGCGCCCGCGCCGACGCCGCGCGCCTGCCAGAACGACCGCCAAGCGTAGAAGCAGATCGCGGCGAAGGCCACCGCGCAGATCGCCATCACCGCTGGGTGCTCGTTGGCAAAGGGACGCAGCGCCCCGCTCCCCCATGCCGCGGCGACGATGCCCGTGGCGCCGAGATAGACGAAGAAGGCGTTGCGCGTCTGCCGTCGGCCCTTTTCGTCCGGCTCGTCCCAGGGATCGAAGACGCGCGGCGCAAGCACGAACAGGTAGAGCGCGTAGACCGCAGCGTTGGCGAGGAAGGCCCACAGCGCAAGGTCGAGCCGCGCGGCGAGCAGGATGCCGCCCGCGCCCGTCAGCAGCGCCATGCCTGCGAGGAAGAGGACGCGCTGCTCCTCGACCCGGTCCGCCTTCGACACCTTCATCGAGATGGCGGAGATGGCGCGGGTCAGCAGCAGCGTCGTAGCCCCGGCGCGGATGATCAGCGGTGCGGCGAGAATGTAGAAGGCGCCGATGAGCCTGAGCGCGATATCGGCGGGGAGGGGAAGCGAATCCGGCATGACCGGCAATGACCGTGCTCGAGCGGAAAAATTGAGGCAAGGGCAGCGCGGCGAGCCTTGGTCACAATTTGGTAACCATACGGGCGTAGCGTGAACGGGTCGATCGATCGTGCCGACCGCGGATGTACCGGCAGCAGGGTCTCGATGAACGAGGAAGCGGGGTTTTGGCCCCGCTTTTTTGTTGCCCGCAGTTTCCTCTTGTCCGCAAGAAAATGCCCGCCGGAGGGTGCAGGTCCGGCGGGCGACTGGTCGGAGGAAGATTGTGCTTCTTGTTGGTTCTCAGGCGGCCAGCACCGCCTTCGGCTCGGCCATCTCGTAACCGAGCGCCTCGGCGACCGCGCGGTTGGTGATCTTGCCCTTGTGCACGTTGAGGCCGTTCCTCAGGTGCGGGTCGTCCACCAGCGCCTTGAGGCCCTTGTCGGCGAGTTGCAGGCCGTAGAACAGCGTGGCGTTGTTCAGGGCATGCGCCGAGGTGACGGGCACGGCGCCGGGCATGTTGGCGACGCAGTAGTGGATGATGCCGTCGACCTCGTAGGTCGGCTCGGCGTGGGTCGTGGCGTGGCTGGTCTCGAAGCAGCCGCCCTGGTCGATGGCGACGTCGACGAGCACCGCGCCCTTCTTCATGCCCGACAGCATCTCGCGCGAGACGAGCTTCGGCGCGGCGGCGCCCGGGATCAGCACGGCGCCGACGACGATGTCGGCGGCAAAGCACTCCTCCTCGAGCGCCTCGACGGTCGAGTAGCGGGTGTGGACGCGGCCGTTGAAGATGTCGTCGAGCTGGCGAAGGCGCGGGATCGAGCGGTCGATGATGGTGACGTCGGCACCGAGGCCAACCGCCATCTTGGCCGCATGCAGGCCGACCACGCCGCCGCCGATGACGGCGACCTTGCCCGGCAGCACGCCCGGCACGCCGCCGAGCAGCACGCCGCGGCCACCATTGGCCTTCTGCAGCGCGGTAGCGCCGGCCTGGATCGACAGGCGCCCGGCGACTTCCGACATCGGCGCCAGCAGCGGCAGTCCGCCCCTGTCGTCGGTGACTGTCTCGTAAGCGACGGCGGTGACGCCCGAGGCGACGAGGCCGCGGGTCTGTTCCGGATCCGGAGCGAGGTGGAGGTAGGTGTAGAGGATCTGGCCGTCGCGCAACTGCGCCCATTCGCCGGGCTGCGGCTCCTTGACCTTGACGATCATGTCCGACTTGGCGAACACCTCTGCGGCAGTCCTGGCGATCGTGGCGCCGGCGGCGCGGTAGGCATTGTCGTCGGCTCCGATGCCGGCCCCTGCGCCCGTCTCGACGAGGACTTCATGGCCGTGGGCGACATACTCGCGCACCGACCCGGGGGTCAGGCCGACGCGATACTCGTGGTTCTTGATTTCCTTCGGGCAGCCGACACGCATCCGAAATTCTCCCTGTTCCGGCCGTGGGCGGCCTTGTTCGCTGATCCTTTCATTAGAGCACGGAAGGCTTCGAACGTGTTTGCGAATGCGGTTGCGTGGCTCTGCCAGAATCGATAATCCTTGCGCGAAACAAGATCAGTTTCGAAGGAAATTCGACATATGGCGCTCGACAGGATCGATATCGCGATTCTTGACACGTTGCAGAAGGATGGCCGCATCTCCAACGCCGCGCTCGCCGAGAAGGTCGGCCTGTCGCAGTCGGCCTGCTCGCGCCGGCTCGACAACCTGGAGAAGGCGGGCGCCATCCGCGGCTATCATGCCAGGCTGTCCAACGCCGCGCTTGGCCACCAGATGACGGCGATCGTGCACATATCTCTGTCGGGTCAGTTCGAGAAGACGCTGTCCGACTTCGAAGCGGCGGTGAAGCGTTGCCCGAACATCTTGTCGTGCCACCTGATGTCGGGCGAATACGACTACATCCTGCGTATCGCGGCGAAAGACCTCGCCGATTACGAGCGCATCCACAAGGAATGGCTGTCGGCGATGCCGCACGTCACCAAGATCAACTCCTCCTTCGCGCTGCGCGAGGTCGTCGATCGCACGGCGATGGGGCTGAAGCCGGAAATGGCGTGACGGGCGTCGCGCTCAGCGGGCGCCGGTCTCGGTGACGATCCGTTCCATCGGTATGTCGTGCGGCTGGGCGTAGATTGTGGGGATCGCCTGCATGTCGTAGCCGACGCCGATGACCAGCGGCTTTCTCGGCAGCGCGGCCAGCGTGCGGTCGAAGAAGCCGCCGCCGTAGCCCAGCCGGTAGCGGTCCGGATCGAAGCCGACCACCGGGGCGATGACGATTTCGGGTACCACCGCCTCGCCGCTCGCCGGGATCGGGATGTTCCACACACCCTTTTCCAGCGGATCGCCGGGCCGGTAGGCGCGGAAGACCAGCGGCTTCGCCTTCTCGACGACCACGGGGAGCGCCGCCCTTCCGCCGCGCTCGACTACCGACGCCAGCCAGAAGCGCAGGTCTGGTTCGCCGCGGAACGGCCAGTAGAGGCTGACGGTCCGGCCGCCGAAGTCGCCGATCGCGGCGTCGAGGCAGGCAGCGATCGAGTGGGCGAAGCCGGCGCGGGTTTCGGCCGGAATCGCCAGCCGCGCCGCGATCAGTCTTTCGCGCTCGGCCTTGCGCCATCGCGCAACGTCGCGCCATTCGGCGGTCTCGGCGGGACGGAAGCCCGGCTCCAGCTCGTGCAGGAAGCAGGGCGGAGACGCGTAGGAAAGCCGCTCTTCGTCGCTCATGTACGATCCTCCCGTGATCGCCGGAGAATAGCAGCCATGGAGCGTCGGGTGCGCGCAATCGCGACGCTTCGCGACGGTTACGGTTGATGAACGTCAGCCGGCGAGCTTGAACGGTGTGGTGTCGTCGGCCCTGTCGGGCGGCCCGGCGATCGCGGCCGCCTGTTCGGATGCCGCGCTTCGCATCCTGCGGGCGGCGTCGACGATCGCGGCGATGTCCTCGGCGGAAGACGCGCCGATCGCGTCAACCGGGACCGGGCGCCCGAGCAGGTAGCCCTGGAGCTCGTCGCAGCCGATGTCGGTAAGGATGGCGGCTTCCGCGAGCGCCTCGACGCCTTCGGCCACCACCCGCATGTTGAGGCCGTTGCCGAGCCCGGCGATCGACGTGACGATGGCGCGGGCGTTCTGCGAGGTGGTGATCTCGCGTACGAAGGAGCGGTCGATCTTGATCGCATCGAAGGGGAAACGGCTGAGATAGCCGAGCGAAGCGTAGCCGGTGCCGAAGTCGTCCAGCGCGACCGTGAGGCCGAGCTTCTTCAGCTGTTTCAGGATCCGCTCGGCGCGCTTGTCGTCGTCGATCAGCACGCCCTCGGTAACCTCGATCTCCAGCCGGGACGGATCGATCCCGGCCTCCTCGATGGCCTGCCTGACGATATCGACGAAGTTCTTTTGACGGAATTGGACGGGGCTGACGTTGACGCTGATGCGCTTCCCGGCCAACGGCCCGCGCAACACCTTGCAGGCGGTCTTCAGCACCCATTCCCCAATGGAGATGATCTTGCCGGTCTGCTCCGCTACGGGGATGAAGTCGGCCGGACTGACCAGCCCGCGCTCGGGATGGCGCCAGCGGATCAGCGCCTCATAGCTGACGACCGCACGGTCGGCGATGCTGACGCGCGGCTGGAAGTAGAGTTCGAACTCCTCGCGGTCCAGCGCCCGGGCAAGATCCGCCTCGAGAAGCCGCCGCTTCTCCATCAGCGAATCCATGCCCGGCTCGAACAGGCAGTAGGTGTTCCGGCCCATGTTCTTGGCATGGTAGAGCGCGGTATCGGCGCGCGAGACGAGCCGCGCCGGTTCGCCTCCGTCGCGCGGACAGATCGACACGCCGACGCTGGCGCCGACGCGCACGTTGGTGCCGTCCTCGAGCGTTATCGGCAGGGCGAGCTGCGAGACGACGCGATAGGCGAGATCTGCTGCCTGGTTGGCGAAGGCGAGGCCGGACATCAGTACGGCGAACTCGTCGCCGCCCAGCCTGGCGATGGTGACGTCGGCGCCTGCCAGCGCCGACAGCCGCTCGGCGGTCGTGCGGATGACGCGATCGCCTGCCGGATGGCCGTAGACATCGTTGACGTCCTTGAAGCGATCGAGGTCGACCAGCAGCACCGCCCGCAGGCCGTAGGTTTCCTCGTCGAGCTTGACGAGCTGTTCCAGGCGTTCGTTGAAAAGGGCGCGATTGGGCAGGCCGGTCAGCGGGTCGTGCAGCGCCAGGTGGCGGATGCGCTCCTCGGCGTCGCGCCGGGCGCGCAGGTCGACGAGGCAGCCGATCCGCGCCCGCCTGCCGCGGAACTCGATCTCGCGGCCGCGCATCTCGACCGGGATGACCGTTCCCTCGCGGTCGACGATGGCGGCTTCGTAGGGCGCGGCGACGGGCTGCTTCATCGCCGCGAGCAGGGCCGGCCTGTGCGCATCCGGCAACAGGTCCACCGCCAGGCGGCCGCGCAGGACGGCCAGCGGTTCGCCGAAGAGTTCCTCCAGCTTGTGGTTGCCGTCGATGATGCGGCCGTCCTGGAGTATCCAGATCGCCTCGAAGGTGGCGCTGGCCAGCGCCGAGAGTCGCTCGGCCTCCTGGACATCGCGTTCGTCCATCGCTGCCTTGCCTCGGGCGATCTCCTCGGCCTCGATGTTGTCCATCAGGCGGTTGAACAGCCGGGTCAGCGCCTCTGATTCGTCGCCCTCGGTCGGCTGCAGGCGCATCGACAGGTCGGCATCGCCGCTCACAAGGGTTTGCAGGGCCTGCTCGACATGGCCGACGCCCATGCGCGTTCCGTGCTCGGCCTCGTTGAGCCCCAGGATCTCCTCGTCGGCTTTGACACGGATGGCGGAGAGGCGGTTGAGCAGCCAGAAGAAGGCGTAGCCGACGCCGAAGGCCCAGGCAAAATTGACCACCACGCCGGACGCCTGGATCTCCAGCTGTGCGAGGCGCGATCCGAGAGGCAAGTTCTCGACAGGTGCAAGCAGGGCGAGCGACAGCGTCCCCGCTACGCCGGCAAATCCGTGCACGCCGATGGCGCCGACCGCGTCGTCGATGCGGTATTCCTCCTCGATCAGCGCATTGCCCCACAGTGCGACGACGCCGCCGATCACGCCGACCAGCAGGGCACCGCCGCTGCCGAGCACGGCGCAGCCGGCGGTTACCGCGACCAGTCCTCCGAGCATCCCGGAGAGGGCCTTTTCCGGGTAGACCACGCCATCCTGGCGCCAGCCGACGAGATAGCCCGCAACGCCGCCGGCGCCGGCGGCGAGTACGGTGTTGGCGATGATCTGGGCGATCGCCGGCGTCGCAGCGGTGGTCGAGCCGCCGTTGAAGCCGATCCAGCCGACGAACAGGACCAGCGCGCCGGCGGCGGCGAGCACCGGATTGTGACCGGAGATGCGTACCGGCCTGCCGTCCGCGTCGAAGCGCCCGAGGCGGGGCCCCATGACGATGCATGCGGCCAGCGCCACCCAGCCGCCCGTCGCGTGCACAACGGTCGACCCGGCGAAGTCGACGAAGCCCATGTTGCCGAGGAAGGCCGAGCCGCTCGGTCCGAGGGCAGCGCCCCAGCACCAGTTGACGAAGACGGGGTAGACCAACGCCGAGACCGCGACCGAGCAGAGGACGTAGGAGAACAGCCGCATGCGTTCGGCGACCGCCCCCGAGACGATGGTCGCCGCGGTTCCGCAGAACATGACCTGGAAGACGAAGAAGCCCGTCTGCCAGGAATCCAGCGCGCCGAGCCCGACGAAGGAGAGGTCGGCCCCGAACGGCATGCCGTGGTTCGGGGCGAAGGCGATCATGAAGCCGACCAGGGCGAAGGCGACGATGGCGAATGCCATGTCGAGGAAGTTCTTCTGGGCGACGTTGATTGAGTTCTTGGAACGGACCATGCCGGCTTCGAGCAGCAGGAATCCCGTCTGCATCAGCAGGACGAGAGCAGCCGCCACCAGCATCCAGACGAAATCGAGTTCCCTGGCCAGGCTCTCGAGCGAGAGTTCCTGGGCTTGTCCCTGCGTTGTGGCGGCAGGCAGCAAGAGGCCGGCCGCCAGCGTCGCGCGGAAGAAGCGGCTTGGCCTTCTCATCCCGATCCCCGATATTTGCCCCGTACGAAAATTAGGACAGGTCCGGTTAAGTATCGGTTTCAAAAATTAGTTGGAAAAAGGGGTTCAAGCTTCGGATATTGCACAACAAACTTGCATATGCACGCGCCGTACGCAGATCAGCGGCGAGTAATTTAGCCGCGATGAATATTACGGCCGGACATTCCTCGCGCCGGCTCGGTCATCGACGCGTCATCGGAATCTGCTGGACTTGAGGCCTGTGCGGCGCGAAGTTCCTTCGCCTCGGATCCTCATAGAAACCACCAGCAGTGGAGCCTGACCGATGACCCTGTTCCAGCCCTTGACTCGCCGATCCTTCCTATCGGGTACCGCTGCCGCCGGAGCGGTCATCCTGCTGCATCCGTTCTCGGCGCGCGCGCAGGCCAATCAGGCGCACCTGCGCATCATGGAGACGACCGACATCCATGTGAACGTGCTGCCCTACGACTACTACGGCGACAAGCCGAACGACACGATGGGCCTGTCGCGCACGGCCACCCTGATCGACGCGGTGCGCAAGGAAGCGACCAACGCGATGCTCGTCGACAACGGCGATTTCCTTCAGGGCAATCCGATGGGCGATTTCGTCGCTTATGAGCGCGGCATGAAGGAGGGCGACCTGCATCCCGTCGTCAAGGCGATGAACCTGCTCGGCTACGACGCCTCGACGCTCGGCAACCACGAATTCAACTACGGGCTGTCCTTCATGGACAAGGTCCTGGCCGGCGCCAACTTCCCGTTCGTCTGCGCCAACCTCGTGCGCGGCACCCAGCTCGCCTCCAATCCGCGCGAGGATCAGACCTACCTCAAGCCTTACATGATCCTGGAAAAGACCATCAAGGACGGCGCCGGCGCCGAGCATCCGATCAAGGTCGGCATCATCGGCTTCGTGCCGCCGCAGATCATGATCTGGGATTCGAAGAATCTCACCGGCAACGTCACGACGCGTGACATCGTCGAGGCGGCGAAGGCCTGGGTGCCGCAGATCAAGGAGGAGGGCGCCGACATCGTCATCGCGCTGTCGCACTCGGGCATCGACATCGGCGCGGGCGACATGATGGAGAACGCCTCCTACCACGTCGCCGGGGTCGATGGCATCGACGCCATCTTCACCGGCCACCAGCACTTGGTGTTCCCTGGGAAAAAGGACTTCCAGGGCCTCGCCGGCGTCGATACGGAGAAGGGCACGCTGCAAGGCAAGCCGGCGGTCCAGGCCGGCTTCTGGGGCTCGCACATGGGCCTGATCGACCTCATGCTCGAGCGTGACGGCAACAGCTGGAAGATCGTCTCGGCGACCTCCGAGGCCCGGCCGATCTACGAGCGCGTCGACGGCAAGAACAAGGCGCTGGTCGGCGACGACCAGAAGATGGTCGACGAGTTGAAGCCCGAGCACGAGGCGACGCTCGCCTATGTCCGCCGCCCGGTCGGCAAGACCTCGGCGCCGCTCTATTCCTATTTCGCACTGGTCGCCGATGATCCGTCGGTGCAGATCGTCAGCCAGGCGCAGACCTGGTACATCAAGGA
>CALFXR010000221.1 GCA_937958475.1 uncultured Mesorhizobium sp.
ATGCGCACCTGCCGCTCGGTCGAGGAGCGTCAGGCCAACCTGTCGCGCAAGCTGACGCGGGCGACGCAGTTGCTGCGCAGCTGGGTCGACGTCGAGGTGGAAAAGCAGAACCGCGACCTGCTGGCATCGATGAACAACCGCGCCCGGCTGCAATTGCGCCTGCAGCAGACGGTCGAGGGCCTGTCGGTGGCGGCCGTTTCCTACTACGTCGTCGGCCTGATCGGCTATCTCGCCAAGGGCGTCACCATCGTCGGCGTCGTCGTCAAGCCGGAGCTGGTGACCGCGCTCTCCGTTCCGCTGGTGGTGCTGGGCATGTGGCTTCTCGTCCGCCGCATCCGCCGGGCGCACTCGGACGACCCCAGGCACTGATGCCGCCCGACAGGCTATTTGCCAAGAACGCCATCGACTGGTAAATGTTCTTGACCAGTAAGGAGGCGCCATGTCCGGTCTCTTGATGCCGAAGCCCGACGCGGCGACTCTTTCGCGGCGCGCCGAGATCGTCGCCGACATGCGCATCATCGTTCCCGGCGAAGGCGTGGTCGACACGGTCAACGGCATGCGTGCCTTCGAGACCGACGGCCTGACCGCCTACCGCCAGCTGCCGCTGGTCGTCGTCCTGCCAGACACCGTCTCCCAGGTGTCGCGCATCCTGAAGTACTGCAACGAGCGCAACATCCGAGTCGTGCCGCGCGGCTCCGGCACCTCGCTGTCCGGCGGCGCGCTGCCGCTCGAGGATGCCGTGCTCCTGGTCATGAGCCGCTTCAACCGCATCCTCGACATCGACTACCCCAACCGCGTCGTCGTCGCCCAGCCCGGCGTCACCAATCTCGGCATCACGCACGCGGTCGAGCAGGAGGGATTCTACTACGCGCCCGACCCCTCCTCGCAGATCGCCTGCTCGATCGGCGGCAACGTCGCCGAGAATTCAGGCGGCGTGCATTGCCTGAAGTACGGGCTCACGGCCAACAATGTGCTCGGCATCGAGATGGTGCTGATCGACGGCGCGGTGGTGAGGCTCGGCGGCAAGCATCTCGACTCGGAAGGCTACGACCTGCTCGGCGTCATGACCGGGTCGGAAGGCCTGCTCGGCGTCGTCACCGAGGTCACCGTGCGCATCCTGAAGAAGCCCGAGACGGCGCGGGCGCTCCTGATCGGTTTCCCGACCAGCGAGCAGGGCGGCCAGTGCGTCGCCGACATCATCGGCGCCGGCATCGTGCCCGGCGGCATGGAGATGATGGACCGGCCGGCGATCAGCGCGGCGGAGGACTTCGTCCACGCCGGCTATCCGCTCGACGTCGAGGCGCTGCTGATCGTCGAGCTCGACGGGCCGGGTGTCGAGGTCGACCATCTGATCGGCCGCGTCGAGGCCATCGCGCTGAAGAACGGCTCGACCACCTGCCGGGTGTCAACCTCGGAGCAGGAGCGGCTGACCTTCTGGGCCGGGCGCAAGGCCGCCTTCCCGGCGGTCGGGCGCATCTCGCCCGACTACTACTGCATGGACGGCACGATCCCGCGGAAAGAGCTGCCGCGCGTGCTCGCCGGCATGCGCGAACTGTCGGAGCAGTACGGCCTCGGCGTCGCCAACGTCTTCCACGCCGGCGACGGAAACCTGCATCCGCTGATCCTCTACGATGCCAACATCCCCGGCGAGCTGGACAAGGCGGAGGCCTTCGGCGCCGATATCCTGCGACTCTGCGTCAAGGTTGGCGGGGTACTCACCGGCGAGCACGGGGTCGGGGTGGAGAAGCGCGACCTGATGGGCGAGATGTTCTCGGAGGCCGACCTCGACCAGCAGATGCGGGTCAAGTGCGCCTTCGATCCCAACCACCTGCTCAATCCCGGCAAGGTCTTCCCGCAGCTCAGGCGCTGCGCCGAACTGGGGCGGATGCACGTTCGCCGGGGGAAGCTGGCCTTCCCCGACATTCCGAGGTTTTAACGAAGTTCTTCCTCTCTCCGCTGGGTGGAGGAAAGGTTGCCCGCACAATGACGACATTCGCTCCAACCACCGCCGCCGAAGTCCTCGAAACCGTCCGCTGGGCGGCTGCGGAAGAGCAGCCGCTGGAAATCGTCGGCCACGGCTCCAAGCGCGGCATCGGCCGGCCGGCGCAGACCGAACACACGATCGACCTGTCGCGGCTGACCGGCGTGACGCTCTACGAGCCGGAAGAACTGGTTCTCTCGGCCCGCGCCGGCACGTCGCTTGTCGAGATCGAGGCACTGCTTGCCGAGCGCGGCCAACAGCTCGCCTTCGAGCCGATGGACTACGGACAGCTGTTCGGCACGGAAGCGGGCCGCGGAACGATCGGCGGCGCGCTGGCGACGAACCTCTCGGGTCCCCGACGCCTCAAAGCCGGCGCCGCGCGCGACCATATCCTCGGCATTTCCGCCGTCGCCGGCCGTGGCGAGGCGTTCAAGGCCGGCGGCCGCGTCGTCAAGAATGTCACCGGCTACGACCTGTCCAAGGCAATGGCGGGCTCCTGGGGCACGCTCGCGGTCGTCACCGACGTCACGTTCAAGGTGCTGCCTGCGGCAGAGACGGAGACGACGGTCGCAATACGCGGTTTGCTCGACGAAGACGCCATCGCGGCGATGGCGGTGGCGATGGGATCGAGCGCCGAAGTGTCGAGCGCGGCACACCTGCCGGAAGAGGTCGCGGCGCGCGTCGCCGGCGCCGCGCTGGGCGGGAGTCCTGCGACACTGCTGCGCGTCGAGGGCTTCGGACCGTCGGTGGCATACCGCATCGATACGCTGCACGGGCTTCTGAAGAACGCCGGTGCGATCGAGATGATCGAAGGCGAAGCGTCGCGCGCGATCTGGCGCGACATTCGCGATTGCGCGCCCTTCGCCGACGGGACGATGCGCCCGGTCTGGCGGGTGTCGATGACGCCCGGGACCGCGGCGTCTTTCATTCTCGCGCTGCGCATGGAGGCGGGCGCCGACGCCTTCTACGACTGGCAGGGCGGTCTGGTGTGGTTGCGCATGGAAGCGGACCCGGAAGCCGAGACCGTGCGCCGGTTGCTGAAACGCTTCGGCGGCGGGCATGCGACGCTGGTGCGCGCCGAGCCGCAGTGGCGCGCCGCACTGCCCGTCTTCGAGCCCCAGCCCCCTGCCCTGTCGGCGTTGTCGGCGCGCGTGAAGGAGCAGTTCGACCCGATGGGAATCCTCAATCCCGGGCGGATGGTTGCCGCCGCGTCATCTGATAGACTTGTCGCGTCCTGAACGAGGGAGACACCGACATGAGTACGACCGACCCGCAGATGCCTACACCGCGCCAGACCGACCGCTGGCTCGAGCCCGGACCGACGAACGCCCAGGTCATCTACATCCTCTATCTCGTCAGCTTCGTCGTCGGCATCACGG
This sequence comes from uncultured Mesorhizobium sp., assembly GCA_937958475.1. Lineage (GTDB taxonomy): Bacteria > Pseudomonadota > Alphaproteobacteria > Rhizobiales > Rhizobiaceae > DUSC01. Next base: position 3,361 of record CALFXR010000221.1, read on the forward strand.
CGATCGCCGGCGTCGTCATCGCCTATATCAACCGCGGCAAGGCCGGCGGCTGGGTGGAAAGCCACTACACCTACCTCATCCGCACCTTCTGGATCGGGCTTCTCTACGGCTTCATCTCCGTCCTGCTGGTGTTCGTGCTCGTCGGCATCCTGCTCGCCTTCGCCACGGCGGTCTGGTTCATCGCCCGCTGCGTCATCGGCCTGCAGGCGGTCGGCCGCGGCGAACCGATCAAGAACCCCGAAAGCTGGATGCTCGGCAACTGACCGGCAATCCGTCCGCAAAGGACCACTCGTGCAGACTTCTTTCTCCCTCGCCCAGCTCGCCGATCCGCATGTCGAGGAGGCCGAGAAGATCCTGCGCAAATGCGTGCATTGCGGCTTCTGCACGGCGACCTGCCCGACCTATGTGACGCTCGGCAACGAACTCGACAGCCCGCGTGGGCGCATCTACCTGATCAAGGACATGCTGGAGAACGGGCGGCCGGCCGACGCCGAGATCGTCACCCACATCGACCGCTGCCTCTCCTGCCTCGCCTGCATGACCACCTGCCCGTCGGGCGTCCACTACATGCATCTGGTCGACCACGCCCGCGCCCATATCGAAAAGACCTACAGGCGGCCGCTGATGAACCGGCTGACGAGAAGCGTCTTGGCCGCCGTCCTGCCCCATCCGGCCCGCTTCCGCGCGGCGCTGACGCTCGCCCGCATCGGTCGGCCCTTCGCCGGCCTTTTCGACGCGGTCGCGCCGCTGAAGCCGTTCGCGGCCATGCTGCGCCTGGCGCCGGCCCGCGTGCCGCCGCCGTCTGCGGCGGCGAAGCCCTCGACCCATACCGCGGCCGCGGTCCGGCGCGGACGCGTCGCCATCTTGACCGGCTGCGCCCAGCCGGTGCTGGAGCCGGGCATCAACGAGGCGGCGATCCGCCTCCTGACCCGGTTCGGCGTCGAGGTCGTGGTACCGAAGGGCGAAGGCTGTTGCGGCGCGCTGGTGCACCACATGGGGCGCGAGGACGACGCTCTCGCCGCGGCGCGTCGTAACGTCGACGCCTGGACGCGCGAGATCGAGGCAGGCGGGCTCGACGCCATCGTCATCACGGCGTCTGGCTGCGGCACGACGATCAAGGACTACGGCTTCATGCTGCGCCTCGACCCGGCCTATGCGGCCAAGGCCGCGCGCGTCTCGGCGCTGGCCAGGGACGTCACCGAATATCTCGCCACGCTCGACCTGCCGGCGCCGGCGAACGCGCCCGGCATCGCCGTCGCCTACCACTCGGCCTGCTCCATGCAGCACGGGCAGAAGATCACCCGCCTGCCCAAGGACCTGCTAGCCAAGGCCGGCTTCGTCGTGCGTGAGCCGCGCGAAGGACACCTGTGCTGCGGCTCGGCCGGAACCTACAACATCATGCAGCCGGAGATTTCGGCAAAGCTGCGCGACCGGAAGGTCAAGAACATCGCGGCCACCGGCGCCGCGGTGGTCGCCACCGGCAATATCGGCTGCATGACGCAGATCGCAGACCGCGCCGGCATGCCGATCGTGCATACGGTCGCCCTGCTCGACTGGGCCTATGGGGGGCCGAAGCCGAAGAAGATCGCGGACGGCGGTTTTGAGGTTGCGACGGAGTAGCGCGCGCCGCGCCATTGGAATGCCGCGATCGCGCGCCTAGATTCACAGCGGTCACCCGGAATGGATGCCATGGCAGAGGCTTGCCAAGTTCCGTCGAAACGCGTGCTCGCTGTGGCGAGGATCACGCTGGCCGCATTGTCGTTGCTCGCAATGATCCTGATGCCGGTCTTTCATGCAGTGCCGGAGATTTCGCCGCCGGGCGCGCCGACGGCCGCGATGATCTTATCCGGCGGAGCAGTTGGAGTGGTGGCGACCGGCGCCCACCACCATGCCGGTCATTCGCTGCCCGCCGATTCCGCAACGCCGGACGGCGCGGCAAAGCCGATTAACTCCAACTGCTTCGACATGGCCGGCTGTCCCCTCCATGCACAACTCGCCGGCGGGATGGTCGACATGGGCGGCAGCGTGCTCACCCACGCTGTCGGCGACGTCGAATCGCCAGACTTCCGCGCCGTCTCCCGTAGCGCCGACAGTCCGCCTCCCCGATTCCACGCGTGAACCCGCGGGCCCGGCCCACAGTTTCAAATTCACGCAACGGATTCAACGAGAAGAACTATGACACCTCTTTCCAGACGGCGCCTCATGCAAGGCGCCGCGGCCTTTACTGCCGGCATGTTCGTGCCGCGCACCGGCTTCGCCCAGACCTCGGCTCTAAAAACCCTCCGGGCCACGACACGTACGATCGACGTCGCCGGCAAGGCGGCCACGGTGTTCGGCCTGCTCGACGAGCAGGGGCACCACGGACTTGTCTTCGATGCCGGAGATCGCTTCGCCGTCCGCCTCGAGAACCGTTCGGGCGAACCGACCCTCGTCCACTGGCATGGACTGACCCCACCGTGGCGGCAGGACGGCACGCCGGGCACTTCGGCGCCGCTGCTGCCCGGCGGAGCCGACGCCGACTACGACTTCGTCCTCTCGCGACCGGGCACCAACTGGATGCACGCTCACACGCTGCAGGAGCAGAGGCTCATGGCGGCACCGCTCATCATCCGCGACCCGGCCGAGCGGCATCTCGACGAGCAGGAGGTCGTCGTGCTGCTGCACGATTTCTCCTTCAGATCGCCCGAGGAACTGCTGGCCGACCTGCAGAAGGGCAGCACGGCGGGCCATGGCATGATGGGCCAGGGCGCCATGATGCCCGGCGCGATGATGGGTGGAGGCATGATGCACGGAGGCGGTTCGCGTTCGATGCCGATGGGCATGGGCGAAATGGATGTCAACGACATCGAATACGACGCCTACCTCGCCAACGACCGGGCGCTGGACGATCCCGAGGTGATCAATGTCGAACGCGGCGGAAAGGTCCGGTTGCGCCTCATCAACGGTTCGACGGCGACGGCCTACACGCTCGACCTCGGCTCGCTCGACGGCGAACTCATCGCCGTCGACGGGATGCCGGTGCGCCCGCAGGCCGGCCGCCGCTTCCCCTTCGCCATGGGGCAGCGCCTCGACGTCCGGCTGAGCCTACCCGGCGAAGCAGGGGCGTGGCCGATCCTGGCACTGCGCGAAGGCGCGCCGCAGCGGACGGGTTTCGTGCTCGCGACCGCCGATGCCACGGTGAACCGAATCCCCATCCTCGGCGAAGAGCCGGGGCCGCTCGTCGGCAGCGACCTCGACGCATCGCTCGCCGCCGCACAGCCGCTTGCGGACCGGCCCGTCGACCGGCGCGTCGAAGTGCTGCTGACCGGCGGCATGCACAGCTACCGCTGGGCGATGGAAGGCATGCCGGACTCGCAACGCGTGGCGACGGGCGAACGGGTCGAGGTGGTCATGCGCAACATGAGCATGATGGCCCACCCGATGCACCTGCACGGCCACCATTTCCAGGTCGTGGGCATCGACGGGAGGCGTTTCCCGGGTCCCGTACGCGATACCGTGGCGGTGGCGCCGATGCGCGAGGTCGTCATCGCATTTGACGCCGACAATCCCGGAATCTGGTCCTTCCACTGCCATCATCTCTACCACATGGCGGCCGGCATGATGGGGCATATCGAGTACGACCAGTACACCTGAGCCCGAGCGCCGGGCGGCGGCGTCCGCTGCCGCCCCGGCAGCCGGCGCGTCCTACTCCGCTGCCAGCCTGTCGTCGCTGGCATAGGTGGCGCGGTAGAGCGCGCGCTGGCGGTTCAGCGCCACCATCGTGTTGCGCAGCAGGATCGCCACGGTCACCGGCCCGACGCCGCCCGGCACGGGCGTGATCCACGAGGCTACCTCCTTGACGCTCTCGGTGTCGACATCGCCGACGATGCGGCTCGATCCGTCGGGCAGCGTCTCGGCGTTGATGCCGATGTCGATGACGGCGGCACCCGGCTTCACCATGTCGGCCTTGATCAGCCGCGGCTTGCCGACGGCAACGAACAGTGCATCCGCGCGCCTGGCATGCGCCGCCACCGAGCGCGTCATGTGGTGGCAGACCGTCACGGTGGCGCCCTCGCTCATCAGGAGAAAGGCGATCGGCTTGCCGACGATCTCTGAGTGGCCGACCACCACCACCTCGAGGCCCTTCAACTCGAGCCCGGTCGCCTTGAGCAGCTCGACCGAAGCCGCGGCCGTACAGGGCGCGAGGTCGAGCTGGTTGTAGACGATGTTGCCGATCGAAGCCGGATGCATGCCCTCGACGTCCTTGAGCGGGTGGATCGCCGCCTGGATCGCCTTGATCGGGATGTGCGCCGGCACCGGGCGCTGGATGATGATGCCTGTGACGCGCGGATCGGCGTTCATGCCGTGGATCGCCGCCTCGAGTTCTTCCGCCGTCAGCTCGGCCGGATAGCGGCGCTCCTCGAAGCCGATGCCGGCCTGTTCCGCCTTGGCACGCTGGTTCCGCACGTAGACGTCGACGGCGGCGACGTCGCCGACCGTGATCGACACGAGCTTCGGCGCAAAGCCCTCGGCCGCGGCCCGCTCGGCGGCGATCTTCACATCAGCGATGATGCGCGCAGCGACGGGGCCACCCTTCAGGTAGCGTGTGTCTTCGGGAAGGACCATGAATGCCGGCTCCGCTCGTTGATGACGCGCCTCTCTAGCAAGATCGCAAACAGAAGGGGCAGCGCGATTGCGAACCGCGCTGCCCCCGTCGCGACGTCTGTCGCCGATGTTCGCCGATCAGAGAACCATGACCCGGGTGCCGACCTTCACGCGTTCGAAAAGATCGACGACATCCTCGTTGCGCATGCGGATACAGCCCGACGAGGCGTTGGTGCCGATCGTCCATGGCGCATTGGTACCGTGGATGCGGTAGAGCGTATCGCCGAGATAGAGGGCGCGGGCGCCGAGGGGGTTTTCCGGTCCGCCGGGCATGTGAGCCGGAAGGATGCGGCCTTTCTGCCGCTCGCGCACGATCATCTCCGCCGGCGGGCGCCAGTCGGGCCATACCGCCTTGCGCGAGATGTTGTGGGTTCCGGTCCAGCCGAAGCCTTCCTTGCCGACGCCGACGCCGTAGCGGCGCGCCTGCCCGCCCGCTTCGATGAGATAGAGGAACTTGTTGCGGCTATCGATGACGATGCTGCCGGGCTTGCCGGGACCGTCGTAGGCGACGCGCTGCGGCAGATACTTCGGGTCCATCCTCCGCTGCATCTCGGCGCGCGTGTACATCGGCGCGACGGCGGCGGTCTGCATCCGGTCCGGGGCCGGCTCGCGCACGCGGCGCTGCTCGGGAAAGGGTGATCGCTGCGCCTGCGCCTGCGCCTGTCGGCGCACCAGCACGCCCGGCTTGCGGCCGAGCTGCATGACCCACGGGGCGGCGAGATCCGGCGAGACGACGACGGGGGGCCGGGCGGAATAGCGGTCGTTGGCGGTAACGGGCACGGTGGCGGCGAAAACGGCGGCAGCCACGCCCGCAAGGAGGGCGAGTTTCTTCATCGGACGTACTCTCAACACTCGATCGTCACGGGACGAGGCGGTAGCGACCGGGGTCTTCCCAAGCCTCGATGACCGCATGTTGGGCCGTATCCGGCAACCGAATGGTGAATCGGAATGCCTAAAGAACCGGCCGTCGCGTAAACCTTTTGGTGTGGTTACTGGCCGGTTCAGGAATCTGGTAAAGGCACGGTGAACACGATCGAAATCGCGTTAAGGATCGTAGAATGGCTGCTACGGAAACAGGCCTCATCGAGGGGCCGGACGGCGCGCTGCGCTGCGCCTGGCATGGCAACGACGACTTCTACCGGCGCTACCACGACGATGAATGGGGCCAGCCCGTCGGCGACGATCGTCGCCTGTTCGAGAAGATCTGCCTGGAAGGTTTCCAGTCCGGGCTGTCGTGGCTGACGATCCTCCGCAAGCGCGAAAACTTCCGTGCCGCCTTCGACGGCTTCGACTTCCACCGCGTCGCTCGCTACGGAGAGGCCGACGTCGCACGCCTGCTCGGCGATGCGGGCATCGTGCGGCACCGGGGAAAGATCGAATCGACGATCAACAACGCCCGACGCGCGATAGAACTGGCGGACGAGGCCGGCTCGCTGGCCGCCTTCTTCTGGCGTTTCGAGCCCGGACCGGCCGAGCGGCCGCAGCGCCTCGACTGGGCGACGCTGAGAGCCATGCCGACGACCTCGACATCGACACTTCTATCGAAGGAACTGAAGAAGCGCGGCTGGACTTTCGTGGGCCCGACCACCGTCTACGCCTTCATGCAGGCCATGGGGATTGTCAATGACCACATTGAAGGCTGCGTCTGCCGGGCCGGCGTCGAGGAGGCCCGCAAGGCGTTCAAACGTCCTATCGGGACGCCAGTCCACGGCCGTGGCGCCGCCTAATCGATTTTACGATTGACCCGCGCCGCGCACCGGTATTTTCACGAACGCACAACCCGCCGGACCCGCCGGCATCTTTCGGAAAGAGCCCATGACCACGACCCGCACCGAGACTGATACTTTCGGCCCCATCGAAGTTGCGTCCGACCGCTACTGGGGCGCCCAGGCGCAGCGCTCGCTCGGCAACTTCAAGATCGGCTGGGAGAAGCAGCCGCAGTCGGTCGTCAGGGCGCTCGGTATCGTCAAGCGCGCCGCCGCGGAAGCCAACATGGCTCTCGGAAGGCTGGATCCGAAGATCGGCGAGACGATCGTCAAGGCGGCGCAGGAGGTAATCGACGGGAAGCTCAACGATCACTTCCCGCTGGTCGTGTGGCAGACCGGTTCGGGCACCCAGTCGAACATGAACGCCAACGAGGTGATTTCCAACCGCGCCATCGAGATGCTGGGCGGGCAGATGGGCTCGAAAAAGCCCGTCCATCCGAACGACCACGTCAACATGAGCCAGTCGTCCAACGACACCTATCCGACGGCGATGCACATCGCCTGCGCCGAGCAGATCGCCCACCACCTCATTCCCGGGCTGACCAGGCTGCAGAAAGCGCTCGAGGCGAAGTCGGAGCAATTCGCCCACATCATCAAGATCGGCCGCACCCACACGCAGGACGCCACGCCCCTGACGCTCGGACAGGAATTCGGCGGCTATGCGGCCCAGGTCCGCTCGGCGATCAAGCGCATCGGCGAATCGATGGGCGGACTGCTGGAACTCGCGCAGGGCGGAACCGCCGTCGGCACCGGTCTCAACGCACCGATCGGCTTCGCCGAAAAGGTCGCCGAGCAGATCGCCGCGATCACCGGAATGCCCTTCGTCACGGCGCCCAACAAGTTCGAGGCTCTCGCAGCACACGATGCGATGGTGTTCGCCCACGGCGCGATCAACGCCGCCGCGGCGGCCTGCTTCAAGATCGCCAACGACATCCGCTTTCTCGGCTCGGGGCCCCGCGCAGGCCTCGGTGAACTGTCGCTGCCGGAAAACGAGCCGGGTTCGTCGATCATGCCGGGCAAGGTCAACCCGACCCAGTCCGAGGCGATGACGCAGGTCTGCGCCCACATCTTCGGGAACCAGGCCGCGATCACCTTCGGCGGCAGCCAGGGCCATTTCGAACTCAACGTCTACAATCCGATGATGGCCTATAACTTCCTGCAGTCGGTGCAGCTGCTCGGCGACGCCGCGGTCTCCTTCACCGACAATTGTGTCGTCGGCATCGAGGCGCGCGAGGACAACATTCGCAAGGGTGTCGAGAACTCGCTGATGCTGGTGACCGCCCTTGCGCCGACCATCGGCTACGACAACGCCGCCAAGATCGCCAAGACCGCGCACAAGAACGGCACGACGCTCCGCGAGGAGGCCGTGGGCGGCGGATACGTCACCGACGCGGAATTCGACCGTCTGGTGCGGCCGGAGGACATGACCCGTCCGGGCTGACATCACCTCGTGAGTGAACGCCCTTTTACGGGTCGTTCACTATTTGAGAACTTAGCGTTCGGCACAAGACGGCTCCCCCTGAACGGCGAAACCCTCTACTCGGGATTTCGTCGTTCCCCCGGAGAATCCAATGTCCAACAGCTTCGTCCTTCTCGTTTCGCGCCTCATGCTGGTGCTGCTTTTCCTCGTTTCCGGCGCCGGAATGGCCTCGATGCCGTCGGGCGTCGCAGGTTACTTCTCCAGCCTCGGCATCCCGGCGTCCGGCCTCGTGGTCTGGCTCGTTGTCGCGCTGAAGGTCGTCGCCAGTCTCGCCATCGTATTCGGCTTCAAGACCCGCTATGCGGCCTATGCGCTCGCCGCCTTCTCGGTTGGCGCAGCCCTCATCGGCCACAACAACTTCGCCGATCAGAACGAGATGACGCAGTTCCTCAAGGACCTCGCCATCGCCGGCGGCTTCCTGGCGCTGTCGGTCGCCGGTCCAGGCGGCATGTCGCTCGACGCCCGCCGCGGCTGAACCCGCACTATCGATCGGAATTGCAAAGGCCCGGAGCGATCCGGGCCTTTTGCCGTTCGCCGCATGTCGGCAGCGCCAGCACGGCCTCAGATCTGCCGAGTCCAGGCGCGGGCGATGGCGAGCCCGACTGCGTCGGCCTCCGGGCCGTGGCGTTGTTCCTCGGCCGCGTGGCGCTTCGCCCAGTCCGGCTGGCGTCCGGCGAGATAGTCGGCGAACAGCCCGTTCCATTCACGCACCAGCGCGCGGTCGGCTTCGAAGTGGAACTGGACGGCATATCCCGACCTGCCGACGCGAAATGCCTGGTTGGCGGCGACTGCGCTCGACGCCAGATGCGCTACGCCCGGAGGAAGCGAGAAAGTGTCGTCGTGCCACTGGAAGATCGGAAACTCCCAGGGAAGTCCGCCCAGCACCGGATCTTCGCGCGCCGCCTCGGTCAGGGCGACTCTTTGCCAGCCAAATTCACTGGCTCCGCCGATCTGATTGGTGCCTCCGAACGCCCGCGCCATCAACTGGCTACCGAGACAGATGCCGAGCATGGCGCGGTCACGGCGGTCGAAATCGCGGATAAGATCGAGAAGCGCGGGAATGTAGGGATAGTCGTCGTCGGCGAGCGCGTTCTGTCCGCCACCCAAGATGATGGCGGCGTCGTGGCCGGAGGCGTCGACGGGTAGCGAATCGCCGCGGTGCGCGACCCTGAGGTCGAGTTCGGCGCCGGCTTCGGCGAGGGCGAAGCCGACCTGGCCGAGGCCGGTGTTGTCGTAGTTCTGGACGACGAGAACCCGCATCGAGAAAACGCTCCGCGCGAAAACGGGGTGACAGGAGGAGCCCGAGCGATAGCATGCCGGTCGCGGGGCGCAAAGGGAGGGCGATATGCCGCTGCAGAACCGGGTCGACCCCTTCGGCGCCATCCACGCCATCGCTGCGCGTGGCCTCTTTACCGGCAATCGCGGTGTCATCCACGACCCGGCGACGCGGTCGCTTCTTCCCCGCCGCTGGACGACCAAGGCCTGGATCGTCTGCGATCTCGTCCATCCGAAGGGAGCGACGCGCCAGCCCATGGGTCGAAACGCACCAGGTGGTGGCGCCGGTTGGACGGAGCTGTTTTTCCTCGACGAAGTGACGGCGCTCGCCGCCGGGCATCGCCCCTGTTTCTACTGCCGGCGTAGAGCTGCGAATGCCTTTGCCACCGCCTTCGCCCAGGGCCAGGGGCGGGACGAGATCGCGGCATCGCAGATCGACGGTATCCTCCGTGGCGAGCGGCTCGCCTCGGGCGGCCGCCGGTCGACCCTGTCGTCGGCGGAAGTGCGCACGATGCCCGACGGCGCCGTCGTCGCCTACGGGCCGAACGCGTTCGCCATCAAGGACGGCAAGCTGCTGCCGTGGACCTTCGCCGGCTATGGCGCCGCCCGCCCCTCCTGCCGAGGCCTTCCGCCCGAAGCTACGTTGCTCACCCCGCCGTCGACGGTCGCGGCGCTGAGAGCGGGCTATCGCCCCGCATGGCATTCGACAGCTGCACACAAGACGTGATCGCCGCGCCATCTTGACCGGATGGCTGCTGCCGGACCATCACTTCTGCCCATGCGCGCCAACTACCGAATGCAACGCCTCTTCCTACCCCACGACCTCGTCCAGGACGCCGTCGTCGAGCCGGATCAGCAGCAATCCCACTATCTGGCCCACGTGCTCCGGCTGAAACCGTCCGCGAAGCTGCTCGTCTTCAACGGCCGCGACGGCGAATGGCTCGCCGAGGTCGCAGCGGTGGAGAAGAAGAAGGTCCTGCTCCGCCTGCTCGCGCAGGTCCGGCCGCAGCCGCCGCATCCCGACCTCCTCTACTGCTTCGCGCCGTTGAAGGCCGGCCGGCTCGACTACATGGTGCAAAAGGCGGTCGAGATGGGCGCGGGCGTCCTCCAGCCCGTCATCACCCAGCACACGCAGATGTCGACGGTCGGCACCGACCGCCTGCGCGCCAACGTCGTCGAGGCGGCCGAGCAATGCGGCATCCTTGCCATTCCGCGCGTCGAGGACCCCGTCAAGCTCGACCGCCTGCTCTGGCTGTGGGAACCCGGCCGCAGGCTGGTCTTCTGCGACGAGGGGGCCGAAACCAACAATCCCATCCCAGCCCTTTCGGCGATCGCCGAACGGAGGCTTGGCCTGCTTGTCGGACCGGAAGGCGGGTTCTCGGAGGAGGAACGCCAGCAGCTGCGCGCGCTTCCCTATGTCACGTCGATCCCGCTCGGCCCGCGCATCCTCAGGGCCGACACGGCGGCGGTCGCGGCGCTCGCCGTCATCCAGGCGACAATCGGCGACTGGTAGTCGAAACGGTCCCGACGCCGCGAGATTGGGCCTTGCCAACGCGGCCCTGCCGTGCGACCAGCGCGGCCTCCCTCGCGGGGCGCCGGTCGCCTCCGTTGCTTCCGGGGCGCAAGCCGCCCCGTCCCATGCATTCTCGTCAGGCAGGAAGGCGGCCATGGCACGCGCGCTCGGGCTCGATTTCGGCACGACAAACACCGTCCTGGCGCTCGCGGACGCCGGCGGCGGCACGCATTCGCTGGCCTTCGAGAGCAGCGCCGGCACGAGCGAATCCATGCGCACGGCACTGTCCTTCATGAAGGGCGCCGTCGGCGGCCCTCTCGACGTCGAGGCCGGACAGGCGGCGATCCGCCTGTTCATCGACAATCCGGGCGACTGCCGCTTTCTCCAGTCGATCAAGACCTTCGCCGCGAGCGCTGCGTTCCAGGCCACGCAGGTCTTCGCCCGCCGCAACACCTTCGAGGACCTGATGGAGGTCTTCCTGCGACGCCTGCAGACCTATGCCGGCGATGGCTGGCCGAGCGAAATCTCGCAACTGGTGGTAGGTCGGCCCGTCCGCTTCGCCGGGGCGAACCCCGACGAGCGGCTGGCGATGGAGCGCTACGGGACGGCCCTGGCCCGCTTCGGCTTCCCCGCCGTTCACTACGTCTACGAGCCGGTCGCGGCGGCCTACTGGTTCGCGCAGACGCTTTCCCACGACGCGACCGTGCTGGTGGCCGACTTCGGCGGCGGCACCACCGATTATTCACTGATCCGCTTCGAGCGACACGCCGGCATCTTGCGAGCCGTCCCGATCGGCCATTCCGGCGTTGGAATAGCCGGCGACCATTTCGACTACCGCATGATCGACAATCTCGTCGCGCCGGCGATCGGCAAGGGCAGCAAGTTCAAGAGTTTCGACAAGCTGCTCGACCTGCCGGCCAGCTATTTCGCCAGCTTCGGACGCTGGAACCAGCTATCGATCTTCAAGACGACGCGCGAGTTCTCCGATCTGAAGTCGCTGGTGCGCGTCGCCACCGAGCCTGAGAAGCTGAAACTGTTCGTCGACCTGATCGACTACGACGAAGGTTATCCGCTCTATCAGGCGATCTCGGCGACGAAGATGGCGCTATCGCAGGCCGACGAGGCGGAATTTTCCTTCCCGCCGCTGGGCAAGGCCGGTCGCAAGACCGTACGCCGGGCCGACTTCGAAGCCTGGATTGCCGAGGACCTCAGCCGCATCGAGGACGCGCTCGAGGAGGTGCTGCAATCGACGAACACGCACGCTTCGGCAATCGACAAGGTCTTCCTCACCGGTGGCAGTTCCTTCGTGCCCGCCGTGCGCGGTATCTTCACGCGGCGCTTCGACGCCGGTCGCATCGAGAGCGGCGGCGAGCTGCTGTCGATCGCGCACGGCCTGGCGCTGATCGGCGAGAGCGACGACGTGGAGCGCTGGGCGGCCTGAGAGGCGCACGCCGGCCCTCGCTCGCTCTGGCCGTTGTCGCCGTCCTGTGCGAGGGAGAAGCGGCGACAGGTCGTCGCAAGGGGGGTGGACATGGCGCAGCCAATGCAGCGCGAACGCATCCAGTACGTAGTCGAAGGCGGCGCTCGCCTCTCGGGAGAAATCGAACCCTCCGGCAACAAGAACGCAGCGTTGCCGATCGTGGCGGCCGCTCTGCTCACCTCGGAACCCGTCGAACTCTCCAACGTGCCGCGTATCCGCGACGTGGAGGCGCTGGTCGAGCTGATCCGAACCGTCGGCGCCGAGGCCACATGGACCGGGCGCAACAGCCTGCGGATCGAGGCGCGCGAACTGCGGCCGGCCGATCTCGACCCGGCACTCTGCGCTCGCATCCGCGCCTCGATCCTGCTGGCCGGCCCGATGCTTGCCCGATGCGGGGAGTTGACCCTGCCGCCGCCGGGCGGCGACGTGATCGGGCGACGGCGCGTCGACACGCACTTCCTCGTCCTGCAGCAGCTCGGTGCCCAGATCGAGGCCGACGACGTCTATCGTTTTCGCACGAAGGGGCTGAGAGGTGCCGACGTCTTCTTCGACGAACCATCGGTGACCGCCACCGAGAATGCGCTCTGCGCCGCGGTGGCCGCCGAGGGCGTCACGATCCTGCGCAATTGCGCCTCGGAGCCGCATGTACAGGACCTCGCCCGTTTCCTGATCTCCATCGGCGCGGAGATCGAGGGCATCGGGACCAACACCATGACGGTACGCGGCGGTCGTCTGCTTTCCGGCGCCAGCCATCGTATCGGGCCGGACCATATCGAGGTCGCCTCCCTGATCGGCCTTGCCGCGGTGACCCGATCGGCGATCACCATCCGCCACGCCGGCGTGGAACACCTGCGTTCCACCCTGATGAATTTCGAGCGTCTCGGCATCCGCTGCCATGTCGAAGGCGACGACGTGGTGGTCCCCGCCAACCAGGAGATGCACGTCCAGGCCGATTTCGGCGGTCATGTGCCCAAGATCGAGGATCAGCCATGGCCGGCCTTTCCTGCCGACGCCATGTCGATCGCCATCGTCACGGCGACGCAGTGCGAGGGTATGGTCCTTCTCTTCGAGAAGATGTTCGAAAGCCGCATGTTCTTCGTCGACAAGCTCATCTCGATGGGCGCGCGAATCGTGCTGTGCGATCCTCATCGGGTCGTCGTCTCCGGTCCGGCAAGATTGCGCGGCGCCCGCGTGGAAAGCCCCGACATCCGCGCCGGCATGGCCATGCTGATCGCTGCGCTTTGCGCCGAGGGAACGAGCGTCATCGAGAATGCCCAGCAGATCGAGCGCGGCTACGAACGCATCGACGAGCGCCTCAACGCGCTCGGGGCGCGGATCACCCGCATTCCGCCACGGGAGAGATGAGGCTTACCCAGCATCAACCGGCCTTGATCGAGCCTCAAGATTTTTCGCTTGCTCGGGCCTGTGCGGATCGTCCATCTAGCGCCGGCACCGGGGTAGAGGGATTTTTCCGTGGCGCGCGATACGACCGATTTCCGACCTGTCGAGACCATCGACGAGCTCGTCGCTCACCTCGCCGAAGGTAACAAGCCGCGCGAGAAATGGCGAATCGGCACGGAACACGAGAAGTTCCCCTTCTATGTCGACGGCCACGCGCCGGTTCCCTATGGCGGCGAGCGCGGCATCCGCGCCCTGCTCGAGGGCATGCAGCGCATCCTCGGCTGGGACCCGATCATGGACGACGGGCGCATCATCGGCCTCGTCGAGCCCACCGGCCAGGGCGCGATCAGCCTGGAGCCCGGCGGTCAGTTCGAGCTGTCGGGCGCACCGTTGGAAACGATCCACCAGACCTGCCGCGAGGGAAATGCCCACCTCGCCCAGGTGCGCGAGATCGCCGAACCGCTCGGCATCCGCTTCCTCGGCCTCGGCGGCAGTCCGAAATGGACGCTCGCCGAAACGCCGAAGATGCCGAAGTCGCGCTACGAGATCATGACGCGCTACATGCCGAAGGTCGGCACGCACGGACTCGACATGATGTACAGGACCTGCACGATCCAGGTGAACCTCGACTTCTCGTCGGAAGCCGACATGCGACGCAAGATGCAGGTGTCGCTGAAGCTGCAGCCGCTGGCGACGGCGCTGTTTGCCAATTCGCCGTTCACGGAAGGGCGTCCGAACGGTCTTCTGTCCTGGCGCGGCGAGATCTGGCGTGACACCGACAACCAGCGAGCCGGACTGCTGCCCTTCTGCTTCTCGCCGGACTTCGGCTTTGCCGACTATGTCGAGTGGGCGCTCGACGTGCCGATGTACTTCGTCATCCGCGACGGCAGGTACCACGACTGCACCCACGTCACCTTCCGCCAATTCATGGACGGTGCGCTGCGCAATTCGGTACCCGACGGACTGCCCACCATGGGCGACTGGGCAAACCACCTGTCGACGCTGTTTCCCGACGTACGCCTGAAGCGTTTTCTCGAGATGCGCGGCGCCGACGGCGGGCCGTGGCGGCGCATCTGCGCGCTGCCGGCCTTCTGGGTCGGCTTGCTCTACGACGACGCCGCGCTCGACGCGGCCGAGGCGCTGACCGCCAGCTGGAGGTTCGAAGACGTCCGCGCCATGCGCGACGCTGTTCCCCGCGAGGCGCTTGGCATGAAGTTCGGTGCCGGCACGCTGCGTGACATCGCCCGCGAGGTTCTTGCGATTTCGCGGCTGGGCCTGCACAACCGCGGCCGCAAGAACCGCGACGGCTACGACGAATCCGGCTTCATCGCCCCCCTCGACGAAGTCGTGGCGCGGGGCACGACCAGCGCCGAGGAGATGCTCGCCGCCTACCATACGCGTTGGGGCGACTCGATCGAGCCGGCGTTCCTAGAATACGCTTACTGAGGCGGCGCGCTGAAACCTTGGGCCAGGAAAGAAATCGTCCCTGTCCCGTGCTCATTGCCGGCACAAATGAAGAGTAGACCCACTCAGGGTGTTGGATACAGCGACGTTGCGCGCAAAAAGCCATCGCCACTGCCGCCGGAACTTGCCGCCGCGGCGTGGGGACGTGTCGCCCTGCTAAAATCTTCAGCGCTCGAGCTTGGTGCCGCGAAAAGCGCTTAACCGCGCGGTGCCGCGACAGCCTGCCACACTTCTCTAAGTGAGTGATCAATCACTAGTATGGCGCGAAAAGGTCGCGCCGGAGAACAGACATGCCACGTTCTCGCCTCACCGGGGTACTCTCCGCTGCGGCAGCCGTCTTCGGGCTGCTGACAGTGGCGTCGGGCGGAATGGCGCTGTTTGGAAGCGGCGTGACGCGGGAAGCCTACGGTTCCGTCGTACCGTTTGTCCTCTGGTTCAATTTCCTCTCGGGGTTCGCGTATCTGCTAGCCGCCTATGGCCTGTATGCGGGCCGGGGGTGGGGTGGCGCGGTTGCGGTCTTCATCGCGACGACAACGGTGCTGGTCTTCCTGGCGTTCGGAGTGTCGATCGCCCTTGGCGTTCCTTTTGAGATGCGCACGGTCGCCGCAATGTCAATCCGATCCGCGTTCTGGCTCGGCGTCGCCTTGTACACCATGACGGGCCGATCGGAGCATGCGACCCCGCCCAGGAGATAAAATGGAATTTGGTCGTAAGAATATCTCGGTGGGTCTCTTCGCCATGGCATTCTTCATGGCATACGGATTCGTGCTCGTTTACCTCCGAGACTTCGCACCGGGCAACGAGGATTGGATCACGGGTTACGCGGTTCATCCGCACTTCGAGGCCCGCCTCGCCCATGTCCACGGCAACTTGTTCGCGTTACTCAACATCCTGTTCGGCTACCTGATTCTCAAACTACCTATCAGAGGCAGCCTCGCTCGGTGGTCGTCGTGGCTTGCGCTCGCTGGTTTGCTCATGCCGCTTGGCATCTTGGGCGAGGTCTATCTTGCCACGCCGCCTTGGCCGGTCCTCATAGGCGCAGCCGCGATGCTGATTTCGGCGGTTGTCTTGGCGACCGCCACGCTCCGCCGCGATTATTCTGCGAGGTAGCGGTTTGACGGCACATCGGGAACCACCCAGCGCGGATCTGCTAGCCAAAAAGGTGCGAACCCGACTTCCGGCAACTGAGAGGAAGGCGCAGATCGTCGAAATGACGCTCCGGCTCGCGGCCGAGTTGGGACCGGGCGCCGTAACCACCGAACGGATAGCCGAGCGGCTCGGCATCAGTCAGCCTGCGATATTTCGGCACTTCCCGCGTAAGGAAGTGGTCTGGTTGGCAGCCGCAACCCTGCTCGGCGAGGAAATGACTAGGGCCTGGAATGCGGTCCAGAGCGAACTGCCCGCGGAACGTCGCCTGCGCGCCATGGCCCTCGCCCACCTTGCCTATATCGAAGGAACGCCGGGACTATTGGCAATCCTGTTTTCGCGTGAACTGCATATCGAAAACGAGGCGTTGAGAACGGGCTTGGCGGAAAACCAGAAACGATTCCAGGCAAGGTTGGCAGGTATTGTGCAGGAGGGAATAGAAGACGGGCGATTCCCCCGACACCTCGATCCGTCAGATGCCGCCTTTCTCGTAATCGCCGTTGTCCAGTCTCTGGCGATGCGCTGGTCACTGTCCGCCAAACGCTTCTCACTGATCGCAGAAGGCGAGCGGCTGCTTGATGCACTAATCGGAGGATTTTGTCCGGCAGGCGAAGCTTCAGAGACTGGTTCGCTGAATAGTGTTCGCCTTTCCGAAACCGGTATCAGCGACTGATTTGGGTCCTTGGGCAGGGCAAGTTCCACCAGACTGAACCCGCTCCGTTCAATCCGGTGGAGCTTTCGCCGACGCGGCGGCACGACGCGCCGGGCACCCCTTCATCGCGTTCGCGAAACGTCATACGTTAGTCCTCCGCTCTTCATGCGCCGGAGGTTCACGATGCCCACCCTGTTCGACCTGCTCAACTCGCAGAACGGCGCCGCCATGCAGGCGCTTGCGCAACAGTTCAACCTCTCGCAGCAGCAGACCCAGTCCGCGCTCGAGGCGCTGCTTCCGGCCTTCAGCCATGGCCTCAAGCGCAACGCCGCCGATCCGTACGGCATCGGCGCCTTCCTCTCTGCGCTCTCGACCGGCCAGCACGCGCAGTATTTCGACAATCCGATGGCGGCGTTCTCGCCGCAGGGGACGGCTGAGGGCAACGGCATCCTCGGCCATCTGTTCGGTTCGAAGGATCTGTCGCGCGCCGTCGCCGCCCAAGCAGCACAGGCGACCGGTATCGGCCAGCAGGTCCTGCAGCAGATGCTGCCGGCAATCGCTGCCATGCTGATGGGCGGCATGTTCAAGCAGTCGGCGCAGCCGGCGCAGGCTTCGGGCTTGGGCGCAAATCCGCTCCAGCAGATCTTCGAGCAGATGATGCGCCAGGGCGGCGGCTTCGGCATGCCGCAGGCAGCACCCCGGCAAGAACCTGCCGACCCCTTCGACAACCCATTCGGCAAGGCGCTGCGCGACATGTTCGGCGGCGGTGCCGCCGCGCAGCCCGAGCCGCGGCAGGCACCGGGCGGCTTCGGCGACAATCCTTGGGGCGAGATGTTCGAGGAGATGATGCGCGGCGGCCGGCCTGCGGCGCCTGAGCCGGAACCGGCGAAGGCGCGGCGTAACCCGAGCGGTCGCGAACGCACGCCTTACGACGACCTCTTCGGCGACATGTTCGAGACCGGCGCCAAGCAGCGCGACGATTACCAGAAGAACGTGGAGTCCGTATTCGATCAGTTCGTGAAGGGCATGGATCGGCACCGCTGAGCGGTCACTGCAAGGAAAATGCCCGGCCTCGCGGGGAAGAGGCCGGGCAATTCGCGGGCGTGGCCGGAGGGGACCGGCGGATCGTGGGATTCGCCCGCGGGAGCAGGATCGGCGATCTCAGCAGATACGACGCGCCGCGTCCTCCGCGACACGCATGCGCTGGCGGGCGATTGCGCTGAGATGCAGGGTCGGATCCGACCCGAGCGGAAGCCCGACGGCGACGTGCAGATCCGACCGCACCAGGCCGATGTCGGAGAGTTCGGCATCGGACATCTCGCCGAGGCGCATGAAGTCGCGGCGGTTCTTCCAGGCGCGATAGAAGCCGGAGAGCGCGTTTACGGCGCGAACGGCCCAGGCCTGGCGCGAGGCGGCGCGGAAAGCGGTGGTCTGTTCGAACGTCGACATTGGCGGGTCTCCTTTGGCTATGGGCAAACCAATTTCTTCCAGCCGCGCACTGGGAGGATGCGGCGGCCGGTGGTTTCGATGCCCTGTCGTGGACGCTCGTACTTTGTCTTCGGGCTATTGATTAGTCCAACGAATGTTTTTAATCTTTAGCATCAACATCCATGATGGATTGCCGTTATGCGTGCGCCCCTCGACCTCGACCAGTTGCAGACTTTCGTCACCATCGCCGACACCGGCAGCTTCACGCGCGCCGCCGAGGAGGTGCATCGCACCCAGTCGGCCGTGTCGATGCAGATGCGCAGGTTGGAGGAGCGGGTCGGCAAGCCCCTCTTCGCGAAGGACGGCCGCACCAACCGGCTGACCGAGGAGGGCGACAAGTTGCTCGGCTACGCGCGTCGCATGATCCGCTTGAACCGCGAGACGCTGGCGGCCTTCGACGATTCCAGCCTGGAAGGACAGGTGCGCATCGGCACGCCGGACGACTATGCGGATCGCTTCCTTCCCGAGATCATGGGTCGCTTCGCCCGCTCGAATCCGCGCGTCGAGCTTTCCGTCGTCTGCGAACCGACGATCAACCTCGCCGACCTGGTGCGCCGCGGTCAGCTCGACATCGCGCTGGTGACCCAATGCGAGGACGTCCGGCCGTCGGAGATCGTCCGCCACGAGCCGCTCCTGTGGGTGACGTCGGCCAACCATTCGGTCCACGAAGAGGAGGTGCTGCCGATGGCCTTCGGGCGGCCGACCTGCCAGTGGCGCCGCTCGGCCTGCGACATGCTCGCCCACACGAATCGGGAACACCGCATCCTGTTCACCAGTTGGTCGGCGACAGTCATCATCGCAGCGGTCCTTTCCGGCCTCGCGGTCTCCGTGCTGCCGGAATGCGCGCTCAGGCCCGGCATGCGGGTGCTCGGCGAGGTCGACGGCTTCGGCCAGTTGCCGGACATCAGGATCGGCATCCTGCGCGGCCATTCGAGCAAGGCCGACATCGTCGACGCGCTCGCTCGGCACATCACCGAGAGCCTGGACAACATCTCCGTGCCGTTGGCCGAAGACGCTGGCAGCTTCGACTTTGCCGCGCTCGGCGGTATCCGCAGCAAGCGCCTGAAGCCTGGCCACGTCATGGCCGGATGGTGAAACCTCGCCAGCGGCGCGGCCTCAGAACCGGTCGATGACCGAGATGCCGAGGCCGTCGAAACGGTCCATCGCCATCAGCGCCGCAGGCGCCTCGTCGAGGGCGATGCGCTTGCCGACCAGTCTTTGCGGCGCGAGCGTGCCCTTTTCGACCATCGCCAGCATGTCGGCGTAGCGGAAGGCCTGCATGCCGTGGCTGCCCATGATGTGCAGTTCGTGGGCGATGACGCGGTCCATCGGAATCGAAGGCTTCGCGTGTTCTCCCAGCATGAGGCCGACCTGGACGTGGCGGCCGCGTCGCCTGAGGTTGGCGATTGAGTTGAAGCAGGTCGCGGGGTGGCCGAGCGCATCGATCGAGACATGGGCACCGCCGCCGGTAATCTCGCGCACGACGGCGGGAACATCGCCCGCACGGCCGTTGACCGTTGCCACCGCGCCGAGTTCGCGGGCGAAGGCGAGCTTCTCCTCGGTCAGGTCGACGGCGACAACGTTGGCACCCATTGCCCTGGCGATCATGATCGCCGAAAGCCCGACGCCGCCGCAGCCATGCACCGCCACCCATTCGCCCGGCAGGACGCGCGCCTGGTCGACGACGGCGCGGAACGAGGTGACGAAACGGCAGCCGAGGCTCGCCGCGGTGACGAAGTCGAGTGTCTCCGGAAGTCTAACCAGGTTCGTATCGGCATAGTCGACCGCGACCAGTTCGGCGAACGAACCCCAGGCGGTGAAGCCCGGCTGGAACTGGCTCTCGCAGACCTGGTGATTGCCCGAATGGCACTCGGGACAATGGCCGCAGCCGCCGACGAACGGCACTGTCACGCGGTCACCGACGCGCCAGCGTCGCACGTCGGCGCCGACCGCTGCGATCGTGCCTGCCAGTTCGTGGCCCGGCACGTGCGGCAGCACGATGTCCGGATCGTGCCCCTGCCAGCCGTGCCAGTCGCTGCGGCAGAGCCCGCTCGCCTCGACCTTGATCACCACGCCGTCCGGCACCGGGATCGGATCTGGCAGGCTGGCGATGCGCGGCGCGTCACCGAAAATTTCGTAGAAGACAGCTTTCATGGTTTCTCCTGCGCAATGGAAACGGTCAGCGCCGGACGCCGCGGATCACCAGAACATTGCCTGCGGCGACGAAGACAAGGCCGGCGAGGGCCCATGCCGTCCACACGTAACCCTCGAAGACCGTCGAGATCAACAGGGCGAAGACGGGGATGGTGACCGTCGCGTAGGCCGCCCTCGCCCCGCCGATGCGACCGAGAAGCATGAGATAGGCGCCGAAGGCGAGTACCGTCGAAATCACTGCAAGGAACAGCAGCGATCCCAGATAGGAGGCGCTCGTGTCGACGATGAAGGGCTTGCCGAGCAGAAGGGCGAGGAATGCCGCCCAGGCGGTGCCGTAGACCATGCCCCAGGCGTTCATGGACACAAGAGGAAGGCCGCGTCTCTGGGCGGCGGCGGAGACGAGGTTGCCCGAACAGAAGGAGAGCGTCCCGGCGACGCAGAAGAGCAGTCCCGTCAGCGTGCCACCCGAAAGGCCGTGCGCGGCGATCTCGGGCCAGAACATCAGCGCCACGCCGGTGAAGCCGACGACGGCGCCGACCATCGTCCGCATTGCCGGCCGCTCGCCCATGACGAGAGCGCCGAGCAGGAGGTTGACCATCGAGGCCAGCGAAAAGACGACGGAGAGCAGCCCGCTCACCAGGTAACCCGCGCCGTAGTAGAAGAGCAGGAAGTTCGACGAGAACAGAAGCACGCCGAGCGCGGCGAAACGCAGGTGGTCCGCCGGCGGAAAGCGCCAGCGGCGGCCGGAACCGATCATCCAGGCGAGCATGATCGCCGCTGCGATGGCGAACCGCCAGACGATGTTGACCTCGTTCGGCACCGTGCCGACCTGCAGCGCGATGGCGAACCACGAGGCGCTCCAGCCGACCATGGTCAGGACATAGAGGCCGTAGTCCAGCGGCTCGAAGGGCTTGTCGCCGACAGGCGTCGCCGTCGGCCGGGCGCCGGGCAGCTTGGGATTCTGGATGTTCATGGCCTCCGCATGCGCTCCCGCCGGGCGGCCGTCCAGACAAACTTGTAGTGCCAGCATCTCAAGTAAGGGCGCCGGGGGCCTTGACCTTCGGACACGGCGGCGCACCATCGCGGAGATGACCGACCTGGCAGACAGCGATTCCCCCGGCAATGCGACCGAGTACACCGTCAGCGAGATCTCCGGCGCGCTGAAGCGGGTCGTCGAGGACGCCTTCGGCAACGTGCGGGTGCGCGGCGAGATTTCCGGCTATCGCGGCCCCCACTCCTCCGGCCACGCCTATTTCGCGCTGAAGGACGACCGCGCCCGCATCGAGGCGGTCATCTGGAAGGGTACCATGTCGCGGCTGAAGTATCGGCCCGAGGAAGGTATGGAGGTCATCGCCAGCGGCCGGCTGACCACCTATCCCGGTTCCTCGAAGTACCAGATCGTCATCGACAACATCGAGCCGGCAGGCGCCGGCGCGCTGATGGCGCTGCTTGAGGACCGCAAGCGCCGGCTGGCGGCGGAAGGTCTGTTCGATGCGGCGCGCAAGCAGTTGCTCCCCGACATGCCCCGCGTCGTCGGGGTTGTCACTTCGCCGACCGGCGCGGTCATCCGCGATATCCTGCACCGCATCCGCGACCGTTTCCCGCTGCATGTCCTGGTCTGGCCGGTGCGCGTTCAGGGCGACACCGCCGCGGCGGAAGTCACTGCGGCGGTGGAGGGCTTCAACGCGCTCGCGCCCGACGGCCCGATCCCGCGGCCCGACCTGCTTATCGTCGCGCGCGGCGGCGGCAGCCTTGAGGACCTGTGGGGCTTCAACGACGAGGCGCTGGCCCGGGCCGTCGCGGATTCCGACATCCCGGTCATTTCCGCAGTCGGCCACGAGACCGACTGGACGCTGATCGACTACGTCGCCGACGTGCGGGCGCCGACGCCGACGGGTGCGGCCGAGATCGCCGTGCCGGTGAAGGCCGAACTGCAGGCAACGCTGGCGAGCCTCGCGGCGCGACTCGCCGGCGCGGTGACGCGCAGTGCGGAGCGGAAGCGCCAGGCGCTGCGCGCCGCGGCTCGCGCCCTGCCCTCGCCAGACCAGTTGCTGGCGCTGCCGCGGCGGCGTTTCGACGAGGCAACGGCTCGGCTGTCACGCTGCCTCGAGGTCAATACCGAACGCAAGCGGGCGCGTCTGGAAGCGACCCGGCTGG
The DNA here is from genome assembly GCA_937958475.1 of uncultured Mesorhizobium sp. Lineage (GTDB taxonomy): Bacteria > Pseudomonadota > Alphaproteobacteria > Rhizobiales > Rhizobiaceae > DUSC01. Next base: position 25,981 of record CALFXR010000221.1, read on the forward strand.
TGCCGACGCTGCTGTCGCGGCGAATCGGCGAGGCGCGCCGCCATCTCGACGGCGCGGCGGCGCGGTTGCCGAAATGCGCCGACGCCGGCCTGCGCGAGCGCCGTCGCCAACTCGCAACGCTCGGCGCGCGCATGACGATCGAGCCCATCGCCCGGCGCGCTGGGGAGCTTCGGCGCGAGGAAGGCCGCTTCGCCGCCCGCCTCGACCGCGCCATGGACGCCTATCTGGTTCTACGCCGGCGCCGCCACGGGCAAAACGAGCGCATGCTGGCGACAGTCTCCTACCAGTCGATCCTCGAACGAGGCTTTGCGGTCGTCCGCGATGTGGAGGGTACGCCACTCAAGCGCGCGGCGGCGGTCAGGCCCGGTGCGGCCCTGGCGATCCAGTTTGCAGACGGTGTCACAGCCGCGACGGCGGACGGCGGCGATTCCCCCTCCAACCCGGGACGGCCAGGGCGACAGGCCACGGGCCGGAAGGAACCGGGACCGGGCGGCCAAGGCTCCCTTTTCTAGGCGCTGCCGGACGAGGTCTTGACGCTGGATTAACGGGGCTCGCGCTAGTTTAACGATTCATGAATGTTGCATTGCAACATGCGCATTGTTGCCATGCAAAACTGTCTGTTCAATTCGTGGGCTCTCCTGCCTATTTAAGCGTCACACGAATTGATAGGAGGGTCACATGAACCTTATTCGCAACTTCCGCAACTGGCGCCGCTATCGCGACACCGTCAATGAACTGAACCGCCTCTCGGCCCGCGAGCTCAACGATCTGGGCATTACCCGCGCCGATATCGAGCGTGTCGCCCGTCACGGCGCCTGATACGCACGCATTTCTTCGGATTGCCCAAAAGCCCGTCCGGCATCGTTGGCGGGCTTTTCGTTTGCCTGCAGTTTAGGCAGAAAGCCGACAGCCCAAGGAGGCGGCACTCTCGCATCTGCGAAGGAACAGGAAGAAATGGTACGGTTGGCTGGGATCGAACCAGCGACCTCCGGATCCACAATCCGGCGCTCTAACCAGCTGAGCTACAACCGCACATTCGAGGCGCAATCGTCGAAATCCCGACGCGGGAGGCCTCGTGCCGTCCGGCGATGCGTCCTTACGGGCAAACGGCAGAGAATTCAAGACCGTTGCGACACCGAAGGACAGCCGGCTCTACGCCTCTTTCATTCAGGCAAGAAAAAAGGCCGGGGGAGGAGGTCCGGCCTTTTTCCTATCGAAGACCGGCGGGAGGAGGTGCCGGCCTCGTCCCGCGAGCAATGGGAGGAGGATATCGCTCGCGGGTAGCTTGCGGTCGCCGAAACGTGTCAGGCGACCTTGAGTTCCTTCATCGCCTTCTCGAAGGCGCCCTTGAACGGCTTGGAAACTTCATCGGCGGCCTTGGTCGCGACCGCCTGCATGTCCTTGGCCTGGTCGACGGCCATCTCGACGTTCTTGCGCAGGAAGGCGGTCTGCAACTCGACGATCTCCGACAGCGACTTCGCGCCGATCAGGGACTCGAGATGGTTGAAGCCGGCCTCGGCGTTGGCACGCATGGCGGCGACGGCCTTCAGCGAGACATCGCCGGAAGCGGACTTGACGGTCTCGAAGGTGGATTCGATGGTCTTCTGCGCCTCTTCGGCGCCGACCTTCAGCTTGGCGTAGGCTTCCTTCGACTGCTCGACGCCCTTCTCGGCGAAGGCGCGGAACTGGTCGACGGTCTTGGAGGTGTCGAACGCGGCGGCAGCGGTCTCGAGGATGTCGGTGGTCTTCTCGGTCTTGGCCATTTCCTGATTCCTTTTGGTGTTCGACGGGCTTGTGTCGGCCCGTTCTGGTGATGGTGTTACTATAGGGAATGTCGTTGTGCATTGCAACATAAATTTTGCACTGCACCCAAGTCGCCCGCCCTCGGATTAACCAAGGGTCCAGATTCAGCTTGCCCCGGACGCGCTGTTTCTGGACGTTCGCACATCCACCTTTTATTAACGATGCGTTAACGGACCAGCGCGCCGGACGCGCCAAGTACGGTCGAACCATGGCCCAGCGAGACTACTCATTCCTCGACATCGCCGTGCTCGACGAGGTGCGCGATCGTTTCGCCGCGGCCGATGCGATCGCCATCCTGTCGACAGACCTCACGGAGGTGATCTGGGCGAACGGGCCAGGGGCCACGCTTTTCGGCCACACTGACATCGAATCGATCATGGGCGCCGAGACCGGCCTGCCCTTTGCGGCGCGGCGGCAAATCATGGCCACGTCCGGGTTTCCCGAGATCGGCAGCGACCGGCCGCTGACCGTGCGGCTGGCTTCGGGCATGACGAGCCGCACGATCGGCTTCCTCGGCAGCCGCATCGCCTTGCCGGGCGGGGAAGCGGCGATCCTGCTCGCCGTGCCTTTCGCGCAAGGCGCGTCTCGGACGCCGGCGGAGATCGCGGCCCGTGCTATTGGCGGATTCGGCGAAGCGGGACACCATGTCGCGCTCGTCGACGGCCGCGGCCGCATCGAGGCGGCATCGCAGGGCTTCGACGATCTCGGCATCCCGCCGCAGACGCTGGAAGCACTTGCGGCCGAAGCGGTGTCGGCCGAAGACCGTCTGGTGAAGCGGCTGATCACGGTGGGCACGACGGAGATCGCCGCCGGCGTGGCGCGGCTGCGCGACGATCCGCCGCTCAGCCTGTTCGTGGCGATCGGTACGGGGGAGATCGCGGAAGAGGAGCCGGCGGCGGCGGCCGACGCCGAAACGGCCGCCCCGCCGACCGAGGCCGCGCCGTCGGTTGCTGAGTCTGCGCTACCCGCCGTCGAGACCGCGCTGCCAGCCGCCGCAAGCGAGGTTCCGCCCGCCTTGTTGCCCGTCGAGCCGGCACCCGCATCGTCGCCGACGAATGTCACGCCACCGCCGGCTGGCGGCCAGGATGTCCCGGCGGTGGAGACCATCGAGGCGATTCCGCCGGCCTTCGACACCGTGCTCAGCGCCGAGCCGGAGCCCGAGGAAAGCGCTGTCCCGACCGAACCGGCTCCTCCGGCGCAGGGCCCGCGCGGGCACGACGAAGCTGGCGAAGACGATCGCTGGTACTTCGGACCCGGCCACGACAGCCCCGCCGGGGAGACGCCGGCGTCCGTAGTCGCGCAAGGTTCAGACGTGGAGCGGCCCACGGTCGAAGCCCCCGCTGCCGCCGGGCCGGCTGACGAGGTATCTGCCGCCGAGACACCCGCCGCCGGAAGACTCGCCGCGTCGATCCCGCCTTCCGACGAAGCGCGTGCCATGCCGCGCGCCGACCGCGCGGCCGCACCGGTCCGCTTCGTCTGGCGCACCGATGCCGGCGGGCGCTTCAGCGCCATCTCGGACGAATTCGCCGACGTTGTCGGTGCCGCCGCCGCCGACGTCGTGGGGCGCACCTTCGCCGACGTCGCGGCCGCCTTCGCGCTCGACCCCGGTGGCGAGATCGCCGGACTGCTCGAGCGCCGGGACACCTGGTCCGGTCGCTCGGTCCTGTGGCCCATCGCCGACACCGACCTGCGCGTGCCTGTCGACCTCGCCGCGCTGCCCATCTACGGACGCAGCCGCAATTTCGAGGGTTTCCGCGGCTTCGGCGTGGCGCGCACGGCTGACGCGGTGGTCGATCCAGAGGCGACCGGCCTTTCGCTTGCCAGAACCCAGACGGCCGAAGTGGCGGAACCGACGCCGGACCGCGTCGACGAGCACGCGCCCACCTCGCCGGAGGAGCCGATAGCGGAAGCCCCGGCCGCGGCTACCACCACCGCCGAGCCTGTGCCGCCGGTGTCGGCAGCAGAGCCGGAAGCCGCCGCCCCGAAGGCCGCCGAACCGGTTCCGCCGATCCGTGAGGAGGCCCCGCGCCGCGAGGATCCATTCAAGGGCGAAGTGCCAGCGCTGACGCTCGTGCCGAAGCCGGAACGACGCTTCAGCGACAAGATCATCAGGCTCGCCGAGCATCGCCAGCCTGCGAACGACAAGGGCCTTACGCCGGTCGAGAAGAACGCCTTCCGCGAGATCGGCGATCGCCTGAAGAAGGAAGGGTCTGCTCCCGCGGTCGAGGGTGCCGGAAGGCCCGCGACCGGCGACAACGACCAACCGCCGGCACAGAAGGCGGCCGGCTCCGGGACTGTCGAGCCGGAGGCACCGGAGAGCGTCGAGAAGGCCGCCGGAACGCCTGGGACGCCACACGCCGCGATCGGGGTCGAGATCGAGAACGACGGCTTCGTGCCGACTGGCCCGGAAGAGCAGGTCTTCGAAGCCGCAGAACCGCAGCCCGCGCCGGATCGCGATGACGAGATCATCTCAGCCGATGATCGCGCGGCGGAAATGCAGGTTGAACCCGAGGCGATCGAGGCCGCCGAGGTGGCCGAAGAGGCCGAGAAACTGCCGGAGGCGACTGCGGAAGCCGCCCTGTTCGCCGCCGCCGAGGAGGGCGAAGCTCCGGCGGAGCCCTCATATGCCGAGCCTCAACCGGCGGTGGACCGGGACGACGAGATCGTCTCCGCCGGGGTCGGCGAGGAAGCGACCGGCGAGCCGGAAGCGGTCATCGAGACCGAACCGGCCGAACTGGCTGAAGAACCGGCGCAGGCAGTTGAAGAACAGACCGAGGCGACCACAGAGGAGGTCGGCGCGACCGCCGCTCCGGAGGAAAACGGATCGGTGGAAGCCGTTGCCGAGGACACGGGACGCCCGCCGGAACGCACCCGCGAGGAGCCGGCGAGGGTCCACGATTTCCTGCCCTCGGCCTTCGCGTCCGCGGGCGGCGCCCCGCGCCCGGCTGTCGACACATCGATCCTCGACAAGCTGCCGGTTCCGGTGCTGATCCATTCCGGCGACGTCCTGCACTACGCCAATCGCGAGTTCCTCGAATTTACCGCCTACGATTCCGTCGAGGAACTCGCGGAGCGCGGCGGTCTCGGCGTCCTCTTCGGCGATCCCTATCGCGACGAAGGCGAGAACGACCGCGCCGACCGCAAGATGCGCCTCAGACGCGGCGACGGTCTGGAACTACCCGTCGAGGCGTTGCTTCAGTCCGTGCCGTGGGGCGGAGGCAAGGCGCTGCTGCTGGCGCTGCGCAAGGTGGGGCGGATGCCCGTCCTGGCGCCCGCGGCGACCTTCACCGTCGAGGACAAGAACGAGCTCGAGGCCAGGGTCGCCGAACTGCGCACCATCATCGACACGGCGACCGACGGTGTCGTGCTGATCGCCAACGATGGCACGATCCGCTCGATCAGCCGCCCGGCCGAGGCCCTGTTCGGCGTCGAGAATGCCGAGGTCGCGGGCAAGCCCTTCACCTCGCTGTTTGCCATCGAGAGCCAGCGCGCGGCGCGCGACTATCTCAACGGCCTGTCCGAGAACGGGGTCGCCAGCGTCCTCAACGACGGCCGCGAGGTGATCGGCCGCGAAGCGCAGGGCCGCTTCATTCCGCTGTTCATGACCATCGGCAAGCTGCCCAATCTCGGCGGCTACTGCGCCGTTGTGCGCGATATCACGCAGTGGAAGCGCGCCGAGGAGGAACTGACCCAGTCGCGCGCCCAGGCCGAGCGCGCCTCCTCGCAGAAGACCGACTTCCTCGCCCGCGTCAGTCACGAGATCCGCACGCCGCTCAATGCCATCATCGGGTTTTCGGAGCTGATGATGGACGAAAAGTTCGGGCCGATCGGCAACGACCGCTACCGAGACTACCTGCGTGACATCAACCGATCGGGCAACCACGTGCTCGACCTCGTCAACGATCTGCTCGACATCTCCAAGATCGAAGCCGGCGAGCAGGAGATGAGCTACGAAGCGGTGTCGCTCAACGACACGCTCGCCGAGACGGTCGCCATGATGCAGCCGCAGGCGAACCGCGAACGCGTCATCATCCGCTCGAGCTTCGCCTCGCGGCTTCCCGAGGTGGTGGCGGACCTGCGCAGCGTCCGTCAGATCGCGCTGAACCTCCTGTCCAATGCCATTCGCTACACCCAGGCCGGCGGCCAGGTGGTGGTGTCTACCGCGTACGAGCCGTCGGGCGACGTCGTCATGCGGGTGCGCGACACCGGCATCGGCATGACGCAGGCAGAGATCGAGCAAGCGCTGAAACCGTTCAAGCAGATCAGCGCGCTGAAGCGCGGACGCAGCGATGGCACCGGCCTCGGATTGCCGCTGACGAAAGCCATGGTCGAGGCCAACCGGGCGAAGTTCATCATCACCTCGGCGCCGAGCGAAGGCACGCTCGTGGAGATCACTTTCCCCTCCACACGCGTGCTCGCCGAGTGACATTTTGGTGATGCGTCAATCCGCCGCCGCCTAAAAGCGGAGTAGGACTGTCAGCAAATCCTTGTAAAGCTGCGCATTTTCATCCAGTTTAGAATTCTTCTAAACTATTGTATTCCTTGTGCTTTCCCTTGACCCTCGCCGCGTCGTGGCGCAAGAACGGGCAAACTCGCGGCGATCGCGGAACAATAACAAGGAGAGCCCAATGCGCTTCCATCTTTTCCAGGCAGGCTTCGCCCTGTGCACGTCGCTCGCGGTGACCGCGCTTGCCGGCCCCGCCGCCGCCGATGGCGTGGTGAACATCTACTCCTACCGCCAACCCGACCTGATCAAGCCGGTCCTCGACGCCTTCACCGCCGAGACCGGAATCAAGACGGAGGTGCTGTTCCTCGACAAGGGCCTGGAAGACCGCATCCTCGCGGAAGGTCTCAACTCTCCCGCCGACGTCATTCTGACCGTCGACATCGCCCGCCTCACGGCCGCCAAGGCCAAGGGCGTCACCCAGGCGCTCGACGACCAGACGGTCAACGCCAACATCCCCGCCGAGTACCGCGACCCCGAGGGGCACTGGTTCGGCCTCACCAAGCGCGGCCGGGTGATCTACGCCTCCAAGGAGCGCGTCGGCGACGAGCCGATCGCTTATGCCGACCTCGCCGATCCGAAGTGGAAGGGCAAGATCTGCATGCGCTCCGGCCAGCACGACTACAATCTCGGCCTGTTCTCGGCGGCTATTGCCCATTGGGGCGAGGCGAAGACAGAAGAGTGGATGAAGGGCCTCAAGGCAAATCTGGCGCGCAAGCCCGACGGAGGCGACCGGCCCCAGGCGAAGGCCATCTTCGCCGGCGAGTGCGACATCGCGCTCGGCAACACCTACTATGTCGGCCTCATGCTCACCAACGACAAGGAGCCACAGGAGAAGGACTGGGCGAACGCCATCAAGGTGGTGTTCCCGACCTTCGAGAACGGGCTGACCCACGTCAATATCTCGGGTGCGGCACTCGCCAAGAACGCCCCGAACCGGGACAACGCCGTCAAGCTGATCGAGTACCTGTCGAGCCACGACGCGCAGAAGATCTATGCCGAGCAGGTCTTCGAGTACCCGGCCGAACCGGGCGTGGAGCCGTCGGAGATCGTCAAGTCGTTCGGCACGCTCAACGCCGACACGCTGCCCTTGACCGACATCGCCAAGAATCGCAAGGCGGCGTCGGAGATGGTCGACCGGGTTGGTCTCGACGACGGCCCGTCAAGCTGAACCTCGACGGAGGCTTGACGTCGGCGCAGGGCGGCGTATGAGCGCCGCTGGGACAGGCAACCGACCGGGGCCGAGTTGACGAGAAGCGCGGGCGCCATCGCCGGAAAGGAAAGCGCAAGCGCCGACCGCGTCGTTGATCGCCGTCGCGCCCGTCGCGATCCGCATCCCTACATCCGCTCAATCATGATCGCGATTTCCGTGATCGTGCTCCTGCCGGTGGCCACGCTGGTGGCCATCGCCCTGTCCGGCGACGGGAGCGACTGGCCTCACCTCGTCTCCACCGTACTGCCGGGCGCGGTCGCGACGACAATCTACCTCCTCATCCTGGTCTCAGTCGGCACGGTGTCGATCGGGGTCACCAGCGCGTGGCTGATCGTCGGCTACGACTTCCCGTTGCGCCGCGTCTTCTCCTGGGCGCTCGTCCTGCCGCTGGCCGTACCGCCCTACCTTGCCGCCTACGCCTTCGCCGAGTTCTTCCATTTCACCGGACCGGTGCAGGGTCTGCTGCGGACGGCGTTCGGCTTCACATCGATCCACGACTACTGGTTCCCCGATATCCGCTCTACGCCAGGGGCGGCCATCGTCCTGTCCTGCGTGCTCTACCCTTACGTCTACCTGACGTCTCGAGTCGTCTTCCTGCTCCAGGGACGCAACATCGCCGATGTGGCGCGCACGCTCGGCGCCGGACCGGGCAAGGTGTTCTGGAGGATCCTGCTGCCCGTGGCACGTCCAGCGATCGTCGCGGGGACGGTGCTGGTGCTGATGGAGACGATCAACGACATCGGCGCTTCCGAGTATCTCGGCGTGAGAACGCTGACCTTCTCGGTCTTTTCGACATGGCTGAACCGCGGCAGCCTGGAAGGCGCAGCGCAGATTGCCATGGTCATGCTGGCGTTGGTCTTCCTTCTCCTGGCTGTCGAGCAGAGGGCACGACGGCGCCAGCGCTTCCACACCGGACGCGCGACGCATATGAAGTCGCGTCCGCCGCGCGTTGTCCTGCGCGGCGTCGGTGCCACCACGGCTACCGTTGCGGTGGCATTGCCGGTCCTGTTCGGTTTCGGCATCCCGATCTACGTGTTCGGCGCCTATGCATCGCGCCGGCTCGATCGGTTCTTCACGCCGGAACTCGGTTCGGCGCTGCTGAACTCGGTGATCACGGCGACGCTCACGGCCGTGCTGACGATCACGGTTGCCCTCGTCCTCCTCAACGCGGTGCGGCTGGTCAGAACGCGCCCGGTCGGCGCGATGGTACGCATGGCATCGATCGGCTATGCACTGCCCGGCACTATCCTCGCGCTCGGCCTTCTCTTCGCCCTCGCCCGCTTCGACAATACCGTCGATGCCTTCGCCCGCGCCTATGTCGGCGTATCGACGGGGCTGCTGCTGACGGGGACGTCCGCCGCCGTGGTGCTTGCCTGCACGATCCGCTTCGTCGCGCTCGCCGAAGGAGCGCTTCGCTCGGGTCTTGAGAAGCTCCCCGCCAATCTCGACGAGGCCGCGCGCAGCCTTGGGCAAAGCCCGGCAAGAAGTGCCGGGCTGGTGCTGCTACCGCTGTTGCGGCCAGCGATCTTCACCGCCGCGGTCCTCGTCTTCGTCGACACAGTCAAGGAACTGTCGGCGACGATACTGCTCAGGCCTTTCGGCTTCAACACGCTGGCAACCAGCGTCTATGAGAATGCCTCGAGGGCGGTGATCGAGGAGGCCGCGCCGGCGGCGATCCTGATCATCGTGACGGCGCTGGCGCCTGTCGTGCTGTTGTCGAATGCACTGGCCGCCGACAAGGAAGCGACCCTGTAGACCGCAGCGGCGAGTTGTCCGCGGCATCTTCTTCGAGCAGGTCCCGAAAAGAAAAAAGGCGCCGCAGGGGGGCGCCTTGAAAGTAATACTGCTGTGACAACGGGGCTTGAGCGAACTGGCTTCCGGGGGCGAAAGCGGGATTACTCCCTCAAGTTACGCACGACTATCGGCACGCCGCGTTAACAAAACCTTACCGGGATGGCCGGGAGTTTACCAATTCGTACCAGCCTTGAAATCTAGGTAAATTTCGGCTTCACCATCCGTTAACCCTAGGGGGCGGAATCCCGTCATTTCTCCAGATCTACCAGTCCCCGGAACAGTTCCAGCGCTTCCGGATTGGCCAGCGCCTCGCGGTTCTTGACCTGGCGGCCATGGACCACGTCCCGAACGGCGAGCTCGGTGATCTTCCCGGACTTTGTGCGCGGAATGTCGGCGACGGCGATTATCTTTGCCGGCACGTGCCGTGGGCTAGCGCCGGTGCGTATCTTGGTGCGGATCTTCTTCTCGAGATCTTCGTCGAGTGCCGCCCTCGGCGCCAGCCGGACGAACAGCACGACGCGTACGTCGTCGTCCCAGTCCTGGCCGATGCAGATCGCCTCGACGACCTCGGGAAGCTGCTCTACCTGGTTGTAGATTTCGGCCGTTCCGATCCTGACGCCGCCGGGATTGAGGGTCGCGTCGGAGCGGCCGTAGATGATCATGCCGTCATGTTCGGTCCACTCGGCGAAGTCACCATGGCACCAGACGTTGTCGAACCTGTCAAAATAGGCGGCGTGGTACTTTTCGCCCAGCGGATCGTTCCAGAAGCCGACCGGCATGGACGGGAAAGCCTTGGTGCAAACGAGCTCGCCTTTCTCGCGGCGAACCGGCCGCCCTTCGTCGTCCCAGACATCGACCGCCATGCCCAGTCCCGGGCCCTGAATCTCGCCGATCCACACCGGCATCACCGGTACGCCGAGGACGAAGCAGGAGACAATGTCGGTCCCACCCGAGATCGAAGCCAGATGCACGTCCTTCTTGATGCCGTCATAGACGAAGGCGAAGCCCTCCGGCGACAGCGGCGATCCGGTCGAGGAGATGGTGCGCACGGTCGACAGGTCATGCGTCTCGATCGGACGCAAACCGGCCTTGCGCACGGCGTCGATGAACTTTGCCGAGGTTCCGAAGTAGGTCATCCTCTCCTGCTGGGCAAAATCGAACAGGACATTGCCGTCGGGATGGAAGGGAGACCCGTCGTAGAGCAGCAGCGTGGCGCCGGAGGCGAGGCCCGAGACGAGCCAGTTCCACATCATCCAGCCGCAGGTGGTGAAATAGAAGAACCGATCACCTTCGCGCAGACCCGCGTGGAAACGATGCTCCTTGAGGTGCTGCAGAAGCGTGCCGCCGGCCGAATGGACGATGCACTTTGGGATGCCCGTCGTGCCGGAGGAGTAAAGGATGTAGAGGGGATGGGCGAACGGCAGCTGCAGATACGCGATATTCGTGGCCTCGAAGCGGTCACAGGCCGCGGCCAGGGTTTCGGCGCCGGGGATTCCGGCGGCGGCCTCGTCGGCGCGGCCGAGGTAGTCGGCGACCAGTACCCTTCGCACCGTCGGCAGGCGCGCAACGATTGCGGCGGCCTTCGCTCCGACGTCGATCGCCTTGCCGTTGTACCAGTAGCCGTCGGGTACGATGAAGACGACGGGCTCGATCTGGCCGAAACGATCCAGCACGCCCTGCTCGCCGAAATCGGGAGAGCAGGAAGACCAGATGGCACCCAGGGAGGCGGCGGCGAGCATACCCGCGACCGCCTCCGGCATGTTCGGCATCATCGCCGCCACGCGGTCTCCCGCCGTCACGCCGGCCTCGGCGAACACCTGCTGGATTCTCGACACGAGCGCCCGCAACTCGTCCCACGAGACGCGACGCGCGACCTTGTCCTCACCCCTGAACACGATCGCGTCGCCGCCGCCGCTCCTGCGCAGCAGATTCTCGGCGAAATTCAGTCTCGCATCCGGAAAGAACCTCGCGCCGGGCATCCGGTCGCCGTCGATCAGGACGCGCTCCCCCTTTTCGCCGACGACGCCGCAGATGTCCCAGACCATGTCCCAGAAAGCCTCGCGGTCCTCGATCGACCAGCGGTGCAGGGCCGCATAGTTGGACAGATTGCCGCCGCTCCGTGCCGATGCCTCCGCCATGAGTGACGTCATCGATGCATCCGCAACTTCGGCGGCGGACGGCGACCACAGCGGTGAGTTTGCTTCCATTCGAAAACCTCCAAGACAGGCGCGCGGTTATGTCATGTGGTCGCACGGATGAGCAAGACGTCGTCCAAGCGGGTGCCTGCGTTCAATCGGTTGAATGGCACGGCGACTGGAACATGCCGCCATTGCGCCGACACAATGACTTGAAATGCCGGTCCGGTCGGGTAAACCCGCAGAGCAAGACCGCACCGGGGAACCAGGCCGACAACGCTCGGCGCAATGGAGCACGATGGCGTCCAACTTGGCCAGGTACGGTTTGTGGATCGTCGGCGCGCTGGCAGTCATCGCCGCCGCGCTGATCGCCGCCCTGCCCTACGTCGCCTCGGCGCAGATCGTGCGTGACCGCATCGCGCTGGAGGTCAGCGGCTGGAGCGGCTATCGCGTCGAACTCGGCGCCGCCCCGGAGATCGAGGTCTGGCCCTTCCGCGCCGTCCTGCGGGAGGTGACGCTGTCTGGATGGTTCGATACGGAGCGCAGGCCCGTGATCACGGCGGAAACGGTCGAGATCGACCTGTCGCCGCTCGCGGCGCTGAGGGGCGAAGTACTCTTTTCCACTGCCCGGGTCGTCCGGCCGACCATCCGTCTTGCTTCGAGCGCCGGCGACGTCGGGCTTTCGACCTCGCCCGTCGGTGGCCGGATCGCCCGCTCGATCGAAGAGGCTCGCAACGTCGTCGCGCGCGATCCGGTGAACCCGGACCTCGGCGCCTTGCCGCGCGATCCCTTCGGCACGATTCAGGTTGTCGACGGGCGCGTGGTTGCATCGCGTTCGGGCAAGGACGAGGATTTGTTGACCAGCGTAGCCGGGAGTTTCGCGTGGGCCGCCCTCGACCGGCCGTCGCGGCTTTCCATGACCGGGATATGGCGAGGCGAGAGCATCGCGCTCGATCTTTCGGCGGAACGCCCGCTGGTCCTCCTTGCCGGAGGCACCGCACCGCTATCGATCAACCTGAAGTCCGCGCCCGCGTCGTTCGCATTCGATGGGACGGCGAGTTTTTCCGGCGATACGTTCTTTGCCGGTTCAGCCAAATTCGCCTCGCCGTCGCTTCGCCGCATGCTCGAGTGGTCGGCGTCCGCGCCAGCGCCTGGTTCGCCGATCGGCGTGGTCTCGATCGAGGGGCGGATCGGAGGAAACCGGCAGCGCATGAAGATCGAGGACGCGCGCATGTCCATCGACGGGAACTCCGGCATGGGCGTGCTCGAACTCGCATGGGCCGAACGGATGCCCTCCCTTTCAGGGACGCTTGCTTTCGAGACTCTCGATCTTCCGTCCTTCTTGTCGGCGTTTGGTGCCGAGGACGGCCCGGCGCGGCTTTCCGGCGGCATCGGCACCGACCTCGCCCACCGCATCGATCTCGACCTTCGCCTGTCGGCCGAGCATGCGACGACAGGATTGTTCTCACTCGACGACGTCGCTGCGACCGCGCGGGTCAAAAAGGGGCATGCCGCTTTCGACGTCTCCGATGCGGCCGCATTCGGCGGAAACGTGCAAGCGAGCATCCGCATCGACCGCAAGCCGGATGGCGACGTCGCGGAAATCCGCTTTCTCGGCGAGGAAGTCGACGGAGGTATCGTCACCGCATTCGCGCCGCTGCTCAGGATTCTCCCCGCAGCCAAGGGCAACGTCTCCGCCACGATCAAGGCGCCGGCCGGCACCTGGACCGAGATCGTCGCGGCGGCCGAAGGCACTTTTTCGGCGAACTTCGGCGAGGGCATCATCCAGAAGCTCGACCTCCGGGCCTTCCTCGACCGCCTCGCCAAGGGCGATTTCTTCGCCCTCGACGAGATCGCGAAAGGTTCTCTGGCCGTGAAGGGGGTCGAGATCAAGGCCGCGCTCTCGAAGGGGGTCGCGCGAATCTCCAAGGCCGAGATCCGCACCGCGACGGAGACGATCTCGGTCTCCGGCATCATACCGTCGGTTGGCGGCCTGGCCCTCTCGGGATCGATTGCCCGGACGGGCGAGCCGCAGTCCGCGCCGCCGCACAGCATTTCCTTCTTCGTCGGCGGCTCCTGGTCCAATCCCTTCGTGGTGCCCGCGGCGAATGCGTCCACTGCCGCGGACTGAGCGCAGATTCAATTCGCCGGCGAATCGCGATAGAATTTTCTCCCGCGGGCAAGAGGGGAATCGGTGTTCAGGCTGCTTTCGGCCACTTTCAAGATTGCCGTCGTTTCGCTGATCACCGGGGCAGGTCTCTCCGTGTTCGACATCACGGCGGCGGACGTGTTCGGCAAAGTCGGGCTGACCGAGGAACGCGCCCTGGAACTGCTCGAGAGCGGCGTGCAGTGGGCGATCCCCAACCTCGTGCTGGGCTCGATGATCATCGTGCCGATCTGGATCGTCGTCTACCTGCTGCGCCCGCCCCGCGGCTGAAGCGCCGGCGGTATCCGACCCGTACCCGAAACAGGCCTACCCGCGTTGCGCGGCGTGTTCGTCGCGCTGGCGTTGCACTTCCCGCCGCTTGTTGACGATCGCCGCCGCGATCACACCGACGGTTACCACCGCGATCAGCAGCGTACAGACGGCGTTGATCTCCGGCGTCACGCCGAGACGCACCTGGCTGTAGATCTTCATCGGCAGCGTCGTCGCGCCCGGACCGGACGTGAAGGAAGCGATGACGAGATCGTCGAGGGAAAGCGTGAAAGCCAGCATCCAGCCGGAGATGATCGCGGGCAGGATGACGGGCAGCGTCACCTGGAAGAATGTCGTCACCGGCGTCGCACCGAGATCCATCGCCGCTTCCTCGAGAGAGCGGTCGAAGGTGACCAGGCGCGACTGGACAACGACGGCGACGAAGCACATCGTGAAGGTGATATGCGCCAACGTAACGGTCAGGAAGCCGCGGTCGAGCCCCATCGAGACGAACAGCAGGAGCAGCGACAGCCCGGTGATGACTTCCGGCATGACGAGCGGCGCGAAGACCATGCCCGAGAACAGGAGCCGCCCACGGAAGCGGGTGTAGCGAGTCAGCGCCAGGGCTGCCATGGTGCCAAGGACCGTGGCGACCGTCGCCGAGATGAAGGCGACGCGGGCGGTGACCCAGGCGGCGTCCATCAGCCCCCGGTTCTGGAACATTGCCACGTACCACTTGGTCGAGAATCCGCCCCAGACCGTGACCAGCTTCGATTCGTTGAACGAGAAGACGATCAGAAGCACGATCGGCAGATACAGGAACGCGAACCCCAGCACGATCGAGGCGATGTTGAATCGGCTCAGCGAAGCGTTCATGTCAGCGCCCCTGTTCCTGCGCGCGCGCCTGCGCGTTCTGGAAGAGCACGATAGGCACGACCAGCAGCAGCAGCAGAATCACGGCGACCGCCGAGGAGACCGGCCAGTCCCTGTTGGCGAAGAACTCGTTCCACAGCGTCTTGCCGATCATCAGAGTCTGCGACCCGCCGAGCAGGTCGGGGATGACGAATTCGCCGACGGCGGGGATGAAGACCAGGAGGCAGCCGGCGACGACGCCCGGCAGCGAGAGCGGGAACGTGATCTTCCAGAAGGCCGAGGTCGGCGGACAGCCGAGATCCTGCGCGGCCTCGATCAGCGAATAATCCATCTTCTCCAGTGCGGAATAGAGCGGCAGGACCATGAACGGCAGGTAGGAATAAACGATGCCGATGAAGATCGCCGTGTGTGTGTTCATGATGATCAGCGGCTGATCGATGACGCCGATCGTGAGCAGCAACTGGTTGAGCAGGCCTTCAGGCTTGAGGATGCCGATCCAGGCGTAGACGCGGATCAGGAAGCTCGTCCAGAAAGGCAGGATGACCAGCATCAGAAGGATCGGCCGCAGCGAGGCCGGCGCGCGCGCCATGCCATAGGCGATCGGATAGCCGACCAGAAGGGTGAGGATGGTCGAGATCCCGGCGATCGTCAGGCTGGAGACGTAGGCGTTGAAATAGAGCGCGTCCTCGGTCAGCCACAGGTAGTTGTCGATCGAGAATTCGCGCAGCGACGCCAGGAAGCCCCCGACGCCCTCGGAAAAATCGAGCACGGGAACGTAGGGCGGCATCGCGATGGCGGTCTGCGACAGGGAGATCTTGAAGACGATGACGAATGGAATGAGGAAGAAAAGCAGCAGCCAGATGTAGGGTACGGCGATGACCAGCCTCGCGGCGACCGCCCGGACGATCCTCGTCCCCAGCCCGGTGTCGGTTCCAGCGTGCGATGCGGACTGCGAAAAGGCTGCGTTCGACATCGCCCTCTCCTATCGCGTCAGCACGACGCCGGAATCCGGCTTGAACGAAATCCAGGCCCGGTCATTCCAGGTCAGCGGATCGTCGGTCAGCCGGGCGCTGTTGAGCGACGCCGCCTTCACCACGAGGCCGTTGCCGAGCTTCACGTAATAGACGGTCATGTCGCCGAAGTAGGCAATATCGTAGACTTCACCCTCGGCCGCATTGCTGTCGATATCCATCGGCGGCCGCGACGACACCTTGATCTTCTCGGGCCGCACCGCATAGGCGATCTTCGCGCCCGCCTGTGCGTCACCGGCGTTCTCGGTCCTGATCGAAATGCCGCTGTCGCCGTCGATGCTGGCCCCCGATGCATCACGGGCGGTCACCGTACCCTCGAACATGTTCACATTGCCGACGAAGTTGGCGACGAAGCGCGAGCCGGGCGCCTCGTAAACCTCTGCCGGCGTAGCCACCTGCATCACCTCGCCCTTGTCAATGATGGCGATGCGGTCGGCCATGGTCATCGCTTCTTCCTGGTCGTGGGTGACGACGACGAAAGTCAGGCCGAGCTTCTGCTGCAGGTCCATCAGTTCGAACTGCGTCTCCTCGCGCAGCTTCTTGTCGAGAGCACCGAGCGGCTCGTCGAGGAGCAGCACCTTCGGCCGCTTGGCGACGGAGCGCGCCAGCGCCACGCGCTGGCGCTGGCCGCCGGAGAGCTGGTGCGGCTTGCGCTTGGCGAACTGCTCGAGCTTGACCAGCTTCAGCATCTCCGCGACGCGCTCTGCGATCTTGGACGCTTCCATGCCCTCCTGCTTCAGGCCGAAGGCGATATTGGCCTCCACCGACATGTGCGGGAACAGCGCGTAGGATTGAAACATCATGTTCACCGGCCGCCGGTAGGGCGGGATGCCACGCAGATCCTGGCCGTCAAGCAGGATGCGCCCCGATGTCGGTTCCTCGAAGCCGGCGAGCATGCGCAGCAGGGTCGACTTGCCGCAGCCGGAGGCGCCGAGCAGTGCGAAGAACTCGCGCTCGTATATGGAAAGCGAGAGGTTGTTGACGGCGGTGAAGTCGCCAAACCTCTTCGTCACCTGGTCGAATACGATGTAGGGTTTGGCGGCCTGGTCGTTCCACGGCGCGAAGTCCCTGCGAATGCTGCCGAGCGACTGCATGTCCTGCTCCGTCCCCTGTCCACCCCGGAAGGAATGCGGGCCCGGCGGTGTCGCCGCCGGGCCCCTCGAACCGCCTACTGGCCGGTGACGATCTTGGTCCAGGTGCGTGTCACGACGCGCTGCGTCTTGGGATCGTAGGGAGAGACCGTGAACAGCTTCGCCAACGTCGCCTCGTCGGGATAGATGGCCGGATCATCGAGAATGTCCTTCTCGATGTAGGCCTGCGAAGCCTTGTTGCCGTTGGCGTAGTAGACATAGTTCGACGCCTTGGCGATGACTTCGGGCTTCATGATATAGTTCAGGAAAGCGTGGGCTTCGTCGAGATGCTTCGCGTCGGCCGGGATCGCCATCTGGTCGAACCACATCTCCGCACCCTCCTGCGGCACGACGTAGTCGACGACGACGCCCTGATCAGCTTCCGCCGCGCGATCGCGCGCCTGGAACACATCTCCAGACCAACCGACCGCCAGGCAGATGTCGCCGTTCGCCAGCGCGTTGATATACTCCGACGAATGGAACTTGCGGATGAAGGGCCGGATCTTCATCATCGCCTCCTCCGCCTTGGCGAAGTCCTCGGCGCTGGTGCCCTCCGGATCGAGCCCCAGGTACTTCAGGGTCGTCGGCAGGATGTCGCTCGGGGAATCGAGGACGTAGACGCCGCAGTCGGCCAGCTTCGACAACTTCTCCGGATTGAAGAAGACGTCCCAGCTGTCGACCTTCTCGATGCCCAGCGCTTCCTGAACCTTCTTGACGTTGTAGCCGATGCCGACGGTGCCCCACATGTAGTTGATGGAGTACTCGTTGCCGGGATCGTACTTCGTCGTGCGCTCGGAAACGACGTCCCACATGTTGGCGAGGTTGGGCAGCTTCGATTTGTCGAGCTTCTGGAAGACGCCGGCCTCGATCTGACGGGCGAGGAACGCTCCGGTCGGCACGACGATGTCATAGCCTGTGCCGCCCGCGAGGAGCTTGGTCTCGAGGATCTCGTTGGAATCGAAGACGTCGTAGACGACCTTGATCCCGGTCTCCTTGATGAAGTCCTCGATGATCGACTCGTCGATGTAGTCCGACCAGTTGTAGACGTTGACGACCTTTTCCTGGGCCATGGCGCCAGAAGTGAGCAAGGCGGAAACCGCCGTCGCCGCGGCGAGCCGGAAGAGTGCGTGCTTCATTGATATTCTCCTCTGTATGTTCCTTCTCCCGGCTCGCTCAGCGGTCCATCACGGCCGGGTATTTTCAACAAGCCTATTGGCCTTTCCGCGGTGCGACAAGCACCAATGCTGCGGGCCGGGTCTACAGGTAAGTCGTTCTCTCCAGGGGCGTGATCTCGCTCCAGAAGGCGACGATCTCGGCGCGCTTCAGGTCGCGGTAGACCTTCGCCAGCAATGGTCCGAGGGCGCGGTCGACGAATGCACTCTTCTCCATGAGCTGCAGTGCGTCGTCCATGTCGTCGGGCAACGACAGCCCATCCTCGTCATAGGCGTTGCCTTGAACCGGCGGCGGCGGCGTCTCGCCGTTCTCGATGCCTTCGACCATGCCCTGGATCAGCGTCGCCATGACCAGATAGGGATTGGCGTCGGCACCGGCGATTCGGTGTTCGACGCGCCGGTTGTCGTCGTTGGAGACCGGTATGCGCAACGCCACGGAGCGGTTGTTCTCCGCCCACACCGCGCGCGTCGGTGCGTAGGAGCCCGGCGTGATGCGGCGGAAGCCGTTCCAGGTGTTGATGAAGAGCAGGAGCGATTCGGGCATGGTGCGCAGCAGGCCCGCGACAGCCGATTCCAGCATCTTGCGGCCGCTCGGACCGCCGAAGATGTTGCGCCCGTCGCGATCGAGGATCGAAGCGTGCACATGCATGCCGTTGCCGGCGAACTCGAGGAACGGCTTGGCCATGAAGGTCGCCGTCAACCCGTGTGCGCGGGCGCAGCCGAGAACGATGCGGCGCAACATGATGACGTCGTCGGCAGCGCGCAGCGGATCGGCGCGGTGCTTCAGGTTGACCTCGAACTGGCCGGGGGCCGCCTCCTTGATGATTGTGTCGATAGGCAGCTTCTGCGCGCTCGCCGCATCGCGGATCATGTCGAAGAGCTCTGCGTGCTCGGCGAGGTCGTCCAGTCCGTACATGCGCAGGCGATCAGGCCCGGCCATCGCGCCGACCGGTCCGGGCATGCCGTCCGTCCATTCGATCTCGGGATCGAGCAGATAGAACTCGAGCTCGAAGGCGACGACCGGGAAGAAGCCTTTCGCCTGGACCTCGGCGACCTTGCGCTTCAGCACCTGCCGGGGATCGGCCAGGAACGGCTCGCCTTCGGGCGTGAACGTCTGCAGGAGCACCTGCGCCGTCTTGCGCTTGGCCCACGGCACGATCGACAGAGATCCGCGGGTCGCACGGCAATAGCCGTCTTGGTCTCCGGTCTCGATATGCAGTCCGGTCTCGACGACTTCGCGACCCCACACGTCGAGGCCGTGCAGTGACATCGGGAAGTTGACGCCTTCCTGGAAGGCCTTCTTCAGCGCATCGCCCGGTCCCCATTTGCCGCGCATGACTCCGTTTGGGTCAACGAGCAGGAATTCGACTGCCTCGATGTCGGGGTGCTTCTCGACGAAAGCACGATACTCGGCTTCGTGTTCGGCAGAGATGAACGAGGAGACTGGGGATGGTTTTGGGGGAGCTTCACTGCCGTCAGGGGCTTTCGCCGCGGCGTGAGTATGGGAATTCCTGGTTCCGGCATCGAGCGTGCCGGCGCTTTCGAGGGGCAAGATGAGCCTGTCTGGCTGTTGACGATGCCTTAAGCTGCCCGCTCGTTCACGAAATTGTCAATGGGGGTTCGGCATTCCGGTCAGACCTGGCCGTTGCGGCCGCGCCTGGCGCTGGAATTCGAGGCCGATATGGACGAGCAGCGCGGCAAAGACGACGCCGCCGCCGACGACCGTGCGCGCCGACGGTACCTCGTCGTGGATCAGCCACACCCAGATCGGCCCTAGGATCGTTTCGAATGTGCCCAGCAGCGCGGCAAAGGCTGCGGGAATGAGTCGCGCCCCGGTGGCGAACAATGCCAGGCCGAGTCCGAGGTTGAGCGCGCCGAAAGCGAAGAGCCAGGCCATGTCAACCGAACCGACAGCAAATCCTGAGGCCTGCGTGGCGGCGAAGGCCGCGGCGATCAGCGTCCCCGTGCAAGTTGCCGGCGTCATGCGTACATGGGCGAAACGCCTGGTGACGACGGTCGCGGTAGAAAACGCGAAGGCGATCAGCAAGGCCAGCCCATCGCCGATGGGCGAGACGCGCCCGCCGAACGAGTCCGAGACCATGATGGCGACGCCGGCTATCACGGCGGCGATTGCCGCCCAGGTAATGCCCGAGACGCGTTCGCGGAAGGCGATCCAGCCGATCAGCGCGGCGATCAGAGGTACGCCGGCCTGCATCAGGACGATATTCGCGACCGTCGTGTAGCCGAGTGCAACGACGAAGCACGTGGAAGCGGTGGCGAAGCACAGTGCAACCACCAGGCCGGGCAGTCCCATTCCCCTGAACAGCGCGATCGTGCCGCGCGCACCGTCCCGCCACAGCATGAAGGCGAGCAGGAACGCCGCCGCCCAAACCGAGCGCCAGAAGACGGTCGTCCAGCTGTCATCGATCTCGATGAAGCGGGCGATGGCGCCGCCGAAACTCCAGATCAGCGCCGACAGGAAGACCAGCAGGAATCCCAGCCGCTCCTCGCGGCGCGAATGCTGCGCTGCATGCGCTTGGCTTGCTTGGGATGGACTTTCGGTCATGGACAGGCGCCGGTCGGACAGGGGGGCAATCGGCAGCGGGCCGTTCGCTCCCCCCGCCTATTTGAACGACACGAAGATGGCGTGGTCCACCACGCGCAGAATCTTATGGCAACGCGGGCGGCGATTGCCCGCGTCGCTCAATTCTGTTCTCCTCCGGGACACCGCCGGAGGACGCGATATGAAAGCTGCATGGTATGAGCGCAATGGTGCGGCGCGCGAGGTTCTCGTCGTCGGCGAGATGCCGACGCCCGAGCCCGGACCCGGCGAGGTCCGTGTCAGGCTGCACGTCTCGGGCGCCAATCCCTCGGATGTGAAGAGCCGGCGCGGCCGGCCTCCCGCCTTTCCCCGCATCGTGCCCCACAGCGACGGTGCCGGCATCATCGACGCAGCCGGCGATGGCGTTGGCAAAGGCCGAATCGGCGAGCGCGTGTGGATCTGGAACGGCCAGTGGAAGCGGGCATTCGGCACGGCTGCCGAATACATCGTCGTCCCCGAAGCCCAGGCCGTTCCGCTAGACGAGCGGACCGACTTCGACGCAGGCGCGTGCATGGGCATTCCCGGTCTGACCGCGATGCAGGCGGTGCGACTCGCCGAGCCGTGCGAAGGCAAGACGATCCTGGTCACCGGTGCGGCGGCCGCGGTCGGCCACTACGTCACCCAGATCGCGACGTTGCGCGGAGCACGTGTCATCGGCACGGCATCGGCCGAGCGTGCCGACCATGCGCGGGCCGCGGGTGCTGCTGAAATCATCGATTACAAATCCGAGGACGTCGCCGCGCGGGTCAAGGAACTCACCGGCGGCCGCGGCGCCGACGCAATCATCGACATGGATTTCTCCACGACGGTGAAGCTCCTGCCGGAAGGCGCTCTCGCGCCGCACGGCAAGCTGATCTGCTACGGCTCGAACGTCGCGGCGGACATTCCGGTCAACTTCCCGGCCATGCTGTGGGGCAGCGTCACGCTGCAGATGTTCCTCGTCTACGAACTGACGCCGGCCGACCGCGTTGCGGCTGTCGCCGATCTTCGGGCGCTGCTGCGCGAGGGCCGGTTGCGCCACACGATCGGCGCGCGGTACCCGCTCGACGCGATCGCAGAAGCCCACGAGGCGGTCGAGGGCGGCAGGGTCATCGGCAATGTGGTTCTCGACGTGTAGTGAATTCGGCACAAAGCCGGCGACGCAGGAAGACGCGCTTCAACTCGTGTAGGCTTTGATCGCCTTCCGGATCGCCTTGTTCGCGCGTTCGATGCTGAACACCGACCGCTTCCAGGCGCCAAGCCATTCCTTGATCTCGTCGTGTTCCGGATCATCAGGATCAGCCAAGGTTTCCAACATCGCCTCGAAACCGGGCGGCCCGCCACAATCATCCGGCGGGCACGCGTTTTCGCCTGCCAAGCAACGCGGGGGCTTGTCGCCGGTCGCGATCGGCCTCTCGGCGACGACTTCGACCTCGTGCCACCAGTCATCGCCGAAATCGTACTGGAAACCGAAGCGGATGCCGGTGGAGAGGACATCGCCAGCCAGGACGCCCTCCATATCGAGGCTGTCTTCGGAATCCATTTCGTCGTCGAACTTGATGTCGTAGCGTCCGCCCTCGAACTCGAAAGCGAACATGTGGCTGGCGTGCCATCCCATAGCACCGATGATCGCGGCGCCGATTTCAAAGAGCGGCATGTCGTCGGAAACCGTCATCACGCGCCAGACGGTCGGCTCCACGTCGAGGAGCGTCACTTTCAACTCGAAAAGTCTGCGGACCATACCCTCCCCCTTCTCCGGATTCGGGAACAGTCTCGGCAATCCATCTACCTGAAGTCAAATGCCGAAAGCCCTGTCACCATCTCGTCCAGGCCGAGCGGGCGGGTGATGGGCGGCTCGGCCCGCGCCAGGCAACCCGACCGCTCGCACAACCGGCAGGCGGGACCGACCTGAACCGCCGAGACCTGGCCCGGCTTGCCGCCCGAAGCCGGCGACACGGCTGGCAGCGCCGCGCCGTAGACGATCTCGTCGCGGAAACCGATGTCGCAGCCGAGCAGCAGCGCCGTGCGCCGCGGCCGCTCGTTGAACGCGCCCTGCGGCCCCTCCAGCGTCCGCGCCACGGTCAGGAACTCGGCCCCGTCGGGCATCTCGACCGCCTCCACCAGGATCTGCCCCGGCTGGCCGAAGGCGGCGTGCAGGGCGAGCTTCGGGCAACCGCCGCCGAAGCGGCTCTGCGGAAAGCCCTGGGCGCCCGCCTTGCGGAAGCGGTGGCCGGCATTGTCGACCTCGAGCATGAAGAAGGGCACGCCGGATGCGCCAGGCCGCTGCAGCATGGTCAGCCGGTTCGCGGCCTGCTCGAAGGAGACGCCGAAGCGCGAACGCAGCACGTCGACGTCATAGCGCGCCCGGATCGCCGCCGCCTGGAAGGCCGGATAAGGCATCATCAGCGCATGCGCGGCGTAGCGGCCGAGTTCGAAGCGCGCCAGCCGCCGCGCCTCGTCGGAGGACAGCTTCAGCGCCTGTATCTCTCCCGCCACCGCCACAGTCATGCGGATGAGGCAGGCCTCCATGGCCACCTCGCGCAACTGGTCGAAGGGCGACAGGCGCTCCGACAGGAACAGGCGCTGCGAATGGCGGTCGTAGCGGCGCCGCCAGTTGGGCATGGTCGAGACCGGCAGGGCCTTGACGACGATGCCGTACTCGCGCTTCAGCCAGGCCTTCAGCGCGCCGAACAGGTCGTCGCCAGGCTCGAGCAAAGCGTGGAAAGCCTCGGCCTCGGCCTCGATGTTGGCGAAGTGATTGGGCCTGCGTTCGAAGATCTCGTGAACCTCGTCGATCGGCAGGCGCGCCGCCGACAGCGCCGTCGTACGCCCTTCCCTGGCGAGCAGCTCCGACAGGTCGGACAGGCGCTCCGCCTGTTCGCGATAGGCGCGGAACAGCTTGACCATTGCCGCCGCGGCGTTTGGCGCCGCTTCGGCCACCTCGACCAGCTCCTGGTCGCCGGGCAGTTCGCCGGCCAGCAGAGGATCGGCGAATACCTCGCGCAGCGCGGCGATCGACCCACCGGCCTCCCCATGGAGTTCCTCCGGCTCGACCTTGTAGACCGATGCGAGCTTGAGGATGAGCTGCACGGTCAGCGGCCGCTGGTTGCGCTCGATCAGGTTGAGATAGGACGGTGAGATGCCGAGCCCTTCGGCCATTGCCGTCTGGGTCAGTCCCTTCTGGTTGCGGATGCGCCGGATCCGCGGTCCCGCGAAGATCTTCTGTTCGGCCACCAAGCCACTCCCCTGTCTCGAACCGCCCGCCAAGTCTGTTACAACATTTACATTTTGACAAGCCGGCTCCGTCAAAGACAAGACAGGCTAACCCTTATATCGCGGAACTTTCTACGATTTTCCTCGATTATTTTGCAGTGCAATGTAAATCACTTCACACAGGGCGGGCGCAAACCCGTTGTGACAACCCCGACCAAACTTGCAAGCGGAGTTCCCAATGACCGACTTTTACAACCTCGTTCCCTCGGCGGCCGAAGGCCGCTTCGACGGCATCGAACGCCCCTATTCCGCCGAGGACGTGAAGCGGCTGCGCGGCTCCGTGCAGATCAGGTACTCGCTCGCCGAAATGGGCGCCAACCGCCTGTGGAAGCTGATCCATGAGGAAGACTTCGTCAACGCGCTCGGCGCGCTGTCCGGCAACCAGGCCATGCAGATGGTTCGCGCCGGCCTGAAGGCGATCTATCTTTCCGGCTGGCAGGTCGCGGCCGACGCCAACACCGCCTCGGCCATGTATCCCGACCAGTCGCTCTACCCGGCCAACGCCGCGCCCGAGCTCGCCAAGCGCATCAATCGCACGCTGCAGCGCGCCGACCAGATCGAAACCTCCGAGGGCAATGGCCTTTCGGTCGACACCTGGTTCGCCCCGATCGTCGCCGACGCTGAAGCAGGCTTCGGCGGCCCGCTCAATGCCTTCGAGATCATGAAGGCCTTCATCGAGGCGGGCGCGGCCGGCGTCCACTTCGAGGACCAGCTCGCGTCCGAGAAGAAGTGCGGCCACCTCGGCGGCAAGGTGCTCATCCCGACCGCGGCGCACATCCGCAACCTCAACGCGGCGCGGCTCGCCGCCGACGTCATGGGCGTGCCGACCCTGATCGTGGCGCGCACCGACGCCGAGGCGGCCAAGCTCCTCACCTCCGACATCGACGAGCGCGACCAGCCCTTCGTCGACCACGACAAGGGCCGCACCGTCGAGGGCTTCTACCAGGTGAAGAACGGCATCGAGCCGTGCATCGCGCGCGCCATCGCCTACGCGCCGCACTGCGACCTGATCTGGATGGAGACCGGCAAGCCCGACCTCGCCCAGGCGAAGAAGTTCGCGGAAGCCGTGCACAAGGCTCATCCCGGCAAGAAGCTCGCCTACAACTGCTCGCCGTCGTTCAACTGGAAGAAGAACCTGGACGACGCCACGATCGCGAAGTTCCAGCGCGAGCTGGGCGCGATGGGCTACAAGTTCCAGTTCATCACGCTGGCCGGCTTCCACCAGCTGAACTACGGCATGTTCGAACTGGCCCGCGGCTACAAGGAGCGCCAGATGGCCGCGTACTCGGAGCTGCAAGAGGCGGAATTCGCCGCCGAGGTCAACGGCTACACCGCAACCAAGCACCAGCGCGAGGTCGGCACCGGCTACTTCGACGCCGTGTCGATGGCCATCACCGGCGGCCAGTCTTCGACCACCGCCATGCATGAATCGACCGAGCACGAGCAGTTCAAGCCGGCGGCCGAGTAACGTACGGAATCCCCCGGCGGGGCCTGCCCCGCCGGGACCGGGCATGCTAATGCTCCGGGAAGAAGATCGAGGAAACGCCCGAAGGGCAAGGAACCGAGGAGAAGACCGATGGCACCGCGCACCCGAGTCAAGGAACGGGCCGAAGAGCAGGCTACGACGATGTCGGCCGACCAGCAGGCGGCGATCCGCATCGTCGCCAACGACCTGCACCGCCTCAACCAGTCGGTGATGAAGGCCGTCGACGCCGGCGTCTCGGTCGAACTGGTACGCTCGGCACGCCATCACGGAGGCGATGGCAATTGGGGCGACCTCCTCATCCCGGTGATCGTGACGCAGACTTCGAACGGCTGATCCCTTTCGCCGACAAGGTCTTGCCCGGGCGTCGCGAAGCGGCGCCCGGGCATTCGTTTTGGGCCCTTTGCCCAGATGCACGCGTACCAGGTTCTACTCTTGTCTTATTGTTCCGGAGCGAATAGTTTGTCTTTATAATATTCCGGCGGCGCAACGTTGATCCCCCCACATCGCCAGCCCACGGAATGGATCCTCCGCAAACGGAACACGACATGTCGGCGTCTCTTTTCGGCCCGAGCAGGGGAAGCGGGATCATGGCTGGGTTCGCGGCGAACGACGACGTGAACTTCAATCATGTGCTCGTCGTCGGCAGATCGCCCGTCAATTGCGTGGTCGTTTCCAAGATCGTCGAGCGCTCGGGCCTGCGGTCGGTCTGCGAGACCCCGGAGAAGGCGATCGAGTTGCTGTTCAGCCTGAGGCCGGGAACCCTCGTCCTGGACGGAGGGCCGACCAACCGCGACTGCCACGAAGTGCTGGCCCGCGTCGAGGCCCATCGCCGTGCCACGGGGCGCCGGGTGCCGGCCGTGATCCTCCTGTCGACGCGCGACATGCTCGGCGACGACTTCCCCGACAGTGCCATCGATGCCGTGGTCGCCAAGCCGTTCACGCCGGAATCGCTGCAGCCCGTCGTCGAGAGCCTGTTGCGCAGAATCCGCGGCTGAGCGCGGACAACGTCCGGGCTCGACACGGATGGCCCGCGGCGGCCAGTTTTAGTCCCTCTTCCCATTCATGATGCCGCGCGGCTATAGTCACATATCCGAAACATCTCTGGTGATTGATGCCTCCCGCAAAGAAGGAAGTCCGCACGGCGAGCCGCGGAGGCCGCGCGCGTACGCCCCAATACGTCAAGAATTTCCGCGGCGTGAAGAATTGGAACGAAGCGCGAGCCTGGCTTGAGTGGCGCGGAATCGAAGACATCGAGTGCATCACCCCCGACCAGGCGGGAGTCGCGCGCGGCAAGATGATGCCGTCGAAGAAGTTCACCTCGAACACGTCGCTGGCGCTGCCGTCGGCCGTATTCATGACGACGATTTCGGGCGGCTACCCGGAGGATGGCAACGGCTTCCGCTATCCCGAGGACGACGGCGACTTGAAGATGGCGCCGGATCTTTCCACACTGTCGGAAGTACCGTGGGAGACCGACCCCACCGCGCAGGTGATCTGCGACCTCGTCCACCAGGACGGAGGCAACGTAGACTTCACACCGCGCAACCTGCTCAAGCATGTGCTCGCCGCCTATGCCGAGCGTGGCCTGAAGCCGGTGGTGGCGCCCGAGATCGAGTTCTATCTCGTGCGAAAAAACCCGGATCCGGACTATCCCCTGACACCGCCCGTAGGCCGGTCCGGCCGGCCGATCGGCGGCGGCGCCGGTTATTCGATCGCCGGCGTCAACGAGTTCGACGAATTGATCGACGACATATACCATTTCTCCGAGCGGCAGGGGCTGGAGATCGACACGCTGATCCACGAGGAAGGCGCCGGTCAGTTGGAGATCAACCTCAGGCATGGCGATCCCGTCGAACTCGCCGACCAGGTGTTCCTGTTCAAGCGCACCATCCGCGAGGCGGCGCTGAAGCACGACACTTACGCCACCTTCATGGCGAAGCCGATCCAGGGCCAGCCCGGTTCGGCCATGCATATCCACCAGTCGATCCTCGACAGGAAGACCGGCCGCAACATCTTCACCGCGGAAGATGGTTCCGAGACCGAGGCGTTCTTCCACTTCATCGGCGGTATGCAGAAACACGTGCCGAACGCGCTGGTGATGATGGCTCCCTATGTGAATTCTTACCGCCGCCTGACGCAGGCGGCCTCTGCGCCGGTCAACAACAAATGGGGCTACGACAACCGCACGACCGCCTTCCGCGTGCCCCGCTCCGACCCGGCCGCCCGTCGAGTCGAGAACCGCATACCGTCGTCGGACGCCAATCCCTATCTCGCGCTGGCCGCCTCGCTCGCATGCGGCCTGATCGGACTGATCAACAAGTTGCCGGCGGAAGACCCGGTGCTGACGACGGCCAATGAGGACGAGATCGACCTGCCGCGCGGCTTGCTCGAAGCCGTCGACATGTTCGAGAACGACCCGGAACTGCGCAATATGCTCGGCGACGCCTTCGTCTCCACCTATGCGGCGATCAAGAAGGCCGAGTTCGAGACCTTTATGGAGGTGATCAGCCCCTGGGAGCGGGAATTCCTGCTGTTGAACGTGTGATGAACCGGTCGTCGTTCGCCCATCGTCGGTCGACGCGAAATAGTGACCACAGGAATTTTCCGACCGACGACCGCCGAGCAACGACCGACAGTCCATGACCTATCTCTCCCCCATCTCCCCCGGCTTCTCCTGGTACGAGGAGACGGCCGGGCCGCGCCCGACCTATCCTTCTCTCGACGGCGATTGCACGACGGACGTCGTTGTCGTCGGGGGCGGCTTCACTGGGCTCTCCGCAGCCGTGAACCTCGCCAAGTCGGGTACCAACGTCGTGCTCATCGAAGCTCACCGCTTCGGCGACGGCGCTTCGGGGCGCAACGGCGGACAGTTCGGCACCGGACAGCGGGCCTGGGTCGAGGAGCTCGAGGCTGAACTCGGGTTCACCCGGGCCAAGGCTCTGTTCGATCTCGCCGAAGAGGCCAAGGCCTACGTCATCGACTTCAGCGCCACGCACGGCATCGATATCGACTACGTGCCCGGGCAACTGTCCGTGGTCCACAAGAAGCGCTACCTCGACGATTACCGCCGGCACGCCGAGATCATGGCGACCCGCTTCGGCTATCCGCACATCAGCTTCATGGACGCGACCGAGACCGCCCGACGGCTGGGATCGGACCGCTTCTTCGGTGGCAACCGCGACACCGGCACCGGGCACATCCATCCGCTGAAGCTCGTCGTCGGCACCGCCCGCGTGGCGGCCGAGGCAGGCGCCAGGCTCCACGAAATGACCAGGGCACTGAAGATCGAGTCACGCGGCGGCAAGGTCGTGGTGACGACGCCGACGGGAACGATCAGCGCTGCCAAGGGTCTGCTCGCGGTCAACGCCTATGGCGGCGACCTCGAACCGGTGAGTGCGGCACACGTCATGCCGATCGGCTCCTTCATCGGAGCGACCGTGCCGCTCGGGTCCGACAGCCCGGTCATTCCCGGCGGCGAATCGGTCGACGATTCGCGCTTTGTCGTCCGCTACTTCCGCAAGTCGAAGGACGGGCGGCTGCTGTTCGGCGGACGCGAGATCTACGCGGCGAAAGATCCGAAGGACATCCACATCCACATCCGCCGGCAGATTACGGAGATCTATCCGGCACTGAAGGATGTCGAAATCACCCATGGCTGGGGCGGCTTCGTCGGCATCACCATGCCGCGTAAGCCCTATGTTCGCGAAGTCATGCCCAACGTGATCTCGGCGGGCGGCTATTCCGGTCATGGCGTGATGCTGTCCAACTTCGTCGGCAAGCTCTACGCCGAGACCGTGGCCGGCAACCGCGACCGGCTGCGCCTGCTCGAGGACCTGAAGATACCGCCCTTCCCGGGCGGCCGACGCCTGCGCGCGCCGCTGCTGTTCCTCGCGCTCAACTGGTTCGCGCTGCGCGACCGGCTTTGACGTCTAGCCCTCGTCGAGATTGGGTGCCGGCTTCGGTCCGAAATAGAGCACCAGCGAGCCGAGTACGGCGGCGGCGAACGAACCGCTGAGAATGCCGATCTTGACCTCTTCCTGCAGAGTTTCGTTGCCGGCGAAGGCGAGCAGGCCGATGAACAGGCTCATCGTGAAGCCGATGCCGCAGAGCAGCGCGACGCCGAGCAGGTGGCTCCAGCCGGAGTTCGCCGGCATCGCCGCAAAGCCGGTGCGGATCGCCACATAGGCGGTGCCGAAGACACCGATCAGCTTGCCGAAGACCAGCCCGAAGGCAACGCCCAGCGTCAGCGGTTCGACCAGGGCTCCCAGCGTCATGCCCGCGAAGGAGACCCCGGCGTTGGCGAAGCCGAAGATCGGGATGACGACAAACGGCACGAAACCGTGGAGCAGGTGCTCGAGCCGGTGCAGCGGCGACGCCTCGAGGTCGTGGGCGATGCCGGGCGCACGGCGAAGCGGGATGGTCAGCGCCAGCGCGACCCCGGCGAGCGTCGCATGCACGCCCGACTTCAGCACCACGAACCACAGGACCGCGCCGATCGCCAGATAGAGCCAGAGCCTCGTCACGCCGAACCTGTTCATCGCGGTCAGGAGGACCAGGATCGCCACCGCCGCCCCGAGATAGGCGAGCGACAGGCCGCTCGTGTAGAACAGCGCGATGATGATGACCGCGCCGAGATCGTCGATGATGGCGAGCGCGGTGAGGAAGACCTTCAGCGCCGCCGGGACGCGATTGCCGAGCAGCGACAGCACGCCGAGTGCGAACGCGATGTCGGTCGCCGTCGGGATCGCCCAGCCGCGGATCGTCTCCGGGTGGTCGTAGTTGAGCGCGACATAGATGAGCGCCGGCACCACCATGCCGCCGGCGGCCGCGACGCCCGGCAGGATTCGCCGCGGCCATGTCGACAACTGGCCGTCGAGCATCTCGCGTTTGATCTCGGCGCCGACCAGCAGGAAGAAGATCGCCATCAGCCCGTCGTTGATCCAGTGCGACAGGCTGAGCGGGCCGACATAGGCGTGAAGGGCATCGAAGTAATAGGCGGACAGCGGCGAGTTCGCCACAAGGAGCGCGGCCACCGCCGCGGCCATCAGGACGAGGCCGCCTGACGCCTCGCTGTCGATGAACTCCCTGAATATGGAAACCTGGCGGCGCTCAGTCGTCATGTCCGGTCCTTCTTGCTGCCTGGGCCGAAGTGGCGTTGATTGTCGTCAGGCGGAAGATGGCGCCCGATCGAAAGATGTCGCGGTGAGCATATCGTCGCAGCGCGCCGATACGTCAGGGGTATTCTAGGGCCCGGGAAGCTCAGGTCTACAATTTCCGCACGATCACGCTTCCCGCCGAATAGCCGGCGCCGAACGAGCAGATGATGCCGAGGCTACCGGCCGGGAGATCGTCGGAGTAGCAGGAAAAGGCTATGATAGAGCCGGCCGACGAGGTGTTGGCGTATTCCTGCAGCACGTTGGGCTGCTCGGAGCGCGCCGGCTCGCGGCCGAGAACGCGATGCCCGATCAGGTCGTTCATGCCCTTGTTCGCCTGGTGCAGCCAGAGTCGCGACAGATCCCCGGCGGCCAGCCCCTCGGCGGCGAGATGGCCCTGGATCAGATCGACGACGATCGGCACGACCTGCTTGAACACCTTGCGGCCTTCCTGGTGGAACTGCATGTCGCGGCGGTCGGCCATGTGGCCTTCGCGCGTGCGCCTGAGGAAACCGTTGTTGTTGCGGATGTTGTTGGAGAACTCGGTCACGCAGCGCGTCGACACGACCTCGTAGGCGTTGTCGGCATGAGCCTCCTCGAGCCGCTGCACGACAACGGCCGTACACACGTCGCCGAAGATGAAATGGCAATCGCGGTCCCGCCATTCCTGGTGGCCGGAGGTGATCTCGGGATTGACCATCAGCACGGCGCGCGCCGAGCCGCAGCGGATCATGTCGGCGGCGAGCTGGATACCGAAGGTCGCCGACGAGCAGGCGACGTTCATGTCGAAGGCGAAGCCTGAAATTCCCAGCGCCTGCTGCACCTCGATGGCGATCGCCGGATAGGGCCGCTCGTGGTTCGAGGCCGCGCAGATGACGCAGTCGATATCGCCAGCCGTCACGCCGGCGCGGCGCATCGCCTCGTCGGCCGCCTTGACCGAGATCTCGGCCATGATCGACAACTCCTCCTCGGCGCGTTCGGGAAGGACGGGATGCATGATGCCGGGATCGAGGATGCCGTACTTGTTGACGACGTGCCGGCGCTCGATGCCGGACGCCTTGACGATGAACTCCTCCGACGAGGTCGGCAGCGGCTCGCGTTCGCCCGCCGCGATCGCTTCGACGTGCAACGCGTTCTGGCGATGGGCGTATTCGTTGTACGACGCCACCAGTTCGGCGTTGGAAATGACCTCGTCCGGCGTGAAGATGCCGGTGCCGGTGATGGCGACCCTGTGCATGGCGTTTCCGTATTGTTTTTCTGCACGCATGCAATAGGGCCGGCCGTGTGCCGGTCAAGCGCCATCCTGAATGAAACGCCGGCTTACGGCCCGAATCCGGTCGGATTTGGCCTCAGATGCAGCGCCCGCCGTCGACTTCCAGCGCGACGCCGGTGATGAACTCGGCTTCATCGGAGGCGAGCCACAGCGCGGCGTTGGCGATGTCGAGCGGCGTCGACAGGCGGCCGAGCGGGATGGAGGCGCGGAAGACGGCGCGACGCTCGGGCGTATCCTCGCCCATGAACTGTGCCAGCATGCCGGTCTCGCCCGCCACGGGACACAGGCAGTTGACGCGGATTTTCTTCGGTGCCAGTTCGACCGCCATCGACTTCGTCGCCGTGATCGCCCAGCCCTTCGAGGCGTTGTACCAGGTCAGGCCCGGGCGCGGTCGCAAGCCTGCCGTCGACGCGGTGGTGATGATGGCCCCGCCGCCTTGGCGCTCCATGATCGGAACGACGTAGAGCGAGGAATAGTAGATCGCCTTCATGTTGACGGCGGCAATCAGGTCGAACGTGTCCTCGTCGACGCCGAGCATGTCGCCGTTGCGGTGGGTGAAACCGGCATTGTTGACCATGATGTCGATGCGGCCGAATGCGTCCATCGCCGCGGCGACCATCGCCTCGACCTCGGGACGCTGCGAGACGTCGGTGCCGACGGCGATCGCCTGGCTGCCGATCTCGCCAGCGACCCTCTCCGCGCCCTTGGCGTTGAGGTCGGCCGCGACGACGCGCGCGCCTTCCTCGGCGAAGCGCTTCGCCATTCCTTCGCCGAAGCCCGACGCCGCGCCGGTAATCACCGCAACCTTGCCTGTCAGACGTGCCATTCCAATCCTGCTCCCTTTTCAATTCCCAGCGGCGCTGTCAGCCGTGATTGAACACGACCGTCTTCGTCGCGCTCATGTCGTAGAGCGCCTCGAAGCCCTTCTCGCGGCCGTGACCCGATTTCTTGAAGCCGCCGAAGGGCAGCTCGATGCCGCCGCCGGCGCCATACCCGTTGACGAACACCTGGCCGGCGCGGACGCGCTTGGCGACGCGGTGCTGGCGCCCGCCGTCCCTGGTCCACACGCTGGCAACCAGACCGAACTCGCTGTCGTTGGCCAGCCGCACCGCCTCTTCCTCGCCGTCGAAGGGGAAGAGTGCCAGCACGGGGCCGAACACCTCCTCGCGCGCCACAGCGGCCGCGGGGTCGACCGACCCGAACAGGACCGGCGCCTGGTAGAAGCCGCCCGCCGGCGCGTCGGGATGCACCGAGCCGCGGGCCAGGACGGGGATGCCCGCCTCTTCCGCCGCCGCGATCATGCCCGCGACACGGTCGCGCTGCTTCGAATTGATCAGTGCGCCGAGATCGAGGTCGGCGTCGTGCGGACCGGCGACGAGCGCGGAGAAACGCTCGGCGAGCGCCGCCGCGACACGGTCGTAGACCGGCCGCTCGATCAGGATGCGGCTGCCGGCCGAGCAGGTCTGCCCGCCGTTCTGGATGATGGCGTTGACGAGGACGGGGATCGCCTTGTCGAGTTCGGCGTCGGCGAAGACGATCTGCGGCGACTTGCCGCCGAGTTCCATGGTGACGCCACGGTTGTTGACTGCCGCAGCCTGCTGGATCGCGGTGCCCGTGAGCGGCGAACCCGTGAAGGTGACGTAGTCGACGAGCGGATGTCCCGACAATGCGGCGCCCGCCGTTCGGCCGTAGCCGGTGACGACGTTGAACACGCCTTCAGGGATGCCGGCCTCAAGCGCGAGTTCGGCGATGCGGATGGCGGACAGCGAAGCGTCCTCGGCGGGCTTCGCCACCAGCGTGTTGCCCATGGCCAGCGCCGCGCCGGCGACGCGGGCGAGGATTTGCAGCGGATAGTTCCACGGGATGATGCCGGCGACGACGCCGTGCGGCTCGCGCAGCGTCATCGCGGTATACCCTTCGAGAAAAGGGATCGTGTCACCGTGAATCTTGTCGCCGGCGCCGCCGTAGAACTCGTAGTAGCGCATGGTCGCCGTGATGTCGGCCTTGCCCTGGCGAACGGGCTTGCCCGTGTCCCGCGATTCCAGCGCCGCCAGTTCCTCGCCGTTGGCCTCGACGAGCTGGTAGAGCTTTGTCAGGCGCCGGCCGCGCTCGACGGCCGGCATGCGGCCCCACGGCCCCACGTCGAAGGCGCGGCGCGCCGCCTTCACGGCGCGGTCCACGTCGGCGGCGCTCGAGGAGGGGATGGAGGCGAAGGCGACGCCGTCCGAAGGCGACACGACCTCGATCCGTTCGCCGGAAAGCGCGTCCGCCGGCTTGCCGTCTATGACCTGCATGAAGGCCCTGCCTTCGGCCACGGTACGGGACAGATGCTTGCCCATCGCAATCTCCTCTTCTTTCGCAGCGCGATACGGCTATGCTGCAAGCGCGAACGATCGGTCGGCCGCGACACGGACTGCTAGTCGGATGCGCGGCCCGCGATAAGGTCCAGTATCAAGGGCAAGGATGTGACACCATGGCTATAGCCTTTTTAAATCGATTAGATTATATCGGACCGCGCTAGACGGACGACGCCGGATCGGAACATTTATGACCAGCCAGATCATCCCGGTCGAACCCTTCGACCTCATCATGTTCGGCGCGACGGGCGACCTTGCCGAACGCAAGTTGCTGCCGTCGCTCTACCGCCGGCAGACGGCGGGACAATATTCCGAGCCGACGCGCATCATCGGCGCCTCGCGCTCGAGGATGACGACCGACGAATTCAGAGAGACGGCGCGCCGGTCGATCAACGAATACGTCAGGAGGGAGGAGATCGACGGCGACGACGTCGAGCGCTTCCTGGCAAGGCTGCACTACGTCCCCGTCGACGCGAAATCGGGCGAGGGCTTCACGGAACTCAAGGAAGCGATCGGCGACAGCCACGCCATCCGCGTCTTCTACCTCGCCGTCGGACCGGAGCTGTTTGGTACGATCGCCGACCAGGTTCAGGCGCAGGGGCTTGTCTGCCGCAATGCCCGCATCGTCGTGGAAAAGCCGATCGGCCGTGACCTCGCCTCCGCGCGGGCGCTGAACGACCTGATCGGCAAGGATTTTTCCGAACAGCAGGTGTTCCGCATCGATCACTATCTCGGCAAGGAGACGGTGCAGAACCTGATGGCGTTGCGGTTCGCCAATGCTCTCTACGAACCGCTGTGGAACTCGGCGCACATCGACCACGTGCAGATCACCGTGGCGGAGACCGTGGGCCTCGAGGGTCGTGCCGGCTATTACGACAAGGCCGGCGCGCTTCGCGACATGGTGCAGAACCACATGCTGCAACTGCTGTGCCTCGTCGCCATGGAGCCGCCGGCCTGGATGGACGCCGACGCCGTGCGCGACGAGAAGCTGAAGGTGCTGCGGTCGCTGAAGCCGATCGACGCTCACGACGCGCCGAAACTGACCGTGCGCGGCCAGTACCGCGCAGGCGCCTCGGCCAACGGGCCGGTCAAGTCCTATGCCGAGGAACTCGGTGCCGGCGATAGCCGCACCGAGACGTTCGTGGCGATCAAGGCCGAGATCACCAACTGGCGGTGGGCCGGCGTTCCCTTCTACCTGCGCACCGGAAAGCGCCTCGCCCAGCGCGTGTCGGAAATCGTCATCGCCTTCAAGGAGATCCCGCACAACATCTTCGGCGGCTCGGCGGGCAGGGTCGTCGCCAACCAGCTCGTCATCCGCCTGCAGCCCGACGAAGGCGTGAAGCAGTGGATCATGATCAAGGACCCCGGTCCGGGCGGCATGCGTCTGCGCCACGTGCCCCTCGACATGAGCTTCGCCCAGTCCTTCGCCGTGCGCAATCCGGACGCCTACGAGCGGCTGATCATGGATGTCGTGCGCGGCAACCAGACGCTGTTCATGCGCCGCGACGAAGTCGAGGCCGCCTGGCGCTGGATCGATCCGATCCTCGCCGCCTGGGAGGAGAGCCGCCAGGACGCGCAGGGTTACACGGCCGGCACCTGGGGACCGTCGGCGTCGATCGCGCTCATCGAACGCGACGGACGTACATGGCACGAAAGCGGTTGAGGGACCGGGTGATGCCTCTCGCGCATTTCCCGACATGTCGCCTCGATAGTCCTCGCACGTGCTTTGCATGGTCGCCGTCATCCGCTGGAGGGGCAGGATACGGCGCAGCGACCGGGACGGGGATGCGAACATGAATGCGGCCACACACCCCGACTGGCATGTCTTCGCGTCGCCCGGGATACTTGCCGACCACCTGGCCGACGCGGTGGCGGTCGAGCTGGCAGGCGCCATCGTTCGGCGGGGCGTGGCATTCCTTGCCTTGTCGGGAGGCACGACACCAAAACGGTTCCTCTCCGCGTTGTCCAGGAGGAGTCTGGAGTGGCGCCAGGTGACTGTGACGCTGGTCGACGAGCGCTTCGTTCCGGAGAGTTCGACACGCTCGAACGCTGCGCTCGTGCGCTCGACGTTGCTTACGGGTGCGGCAGCGGCGGCGCGCTTTGTTCCCCTGTATAGTCCGGCAGCCGACGTCGAGGCAGCGGCAGGCCTTGCCGATGCGGCACTCGCCGCCCTTCCCTGGCCGCTCGATGCCGCCGTTCTCGGGATGGGAACGGACGGCCACACGGCCTCGTTCTTCCCGGATGCGACGGAGCCGGCGGCGTTCGATCCCGCAAATCCCGCCGCCGTCGCGGCCGTTCACGCCGAAAGCGCGGGCGAGGCTCGTCTGACCCTCACCTTGCCCAGGCTCGCCGAAGCCCGCTTCGTCGCGCTGCACATCGAGGGCGCGGAGAAGCGCGCCGTACTGGAGAAGGCCCTGTCGACTGCGCCGGCTCTGCCGGTGCGCCGGGTATTCGACCATGCCGTAGTTCCCGTCCAGGTCTATTGGGCGCCCTGAAGCCAAAGCCGGCAGACGGCTTGCGCCGTCGCCTCGGCCGGATCGGAAAGGAGAGAGACGATGACTGCTCGCAAGGATATCGACGCGATCACCGCGCGGATTCGCGAACGTTCGAAGCCGACCCGCGAGGCATATCTGGCGCGCATCGAAGGCGCCGTATCGCAGAAGGCCAATCGCGCAGTGCTCTCCTGCGGCAACCTCGCCCACGGCTTCGCCGTGTGCGCACCCGCCGAGAAACAGGCGCTCTCGGGCGACCGGATTCCCAACCTCGGCATCATCACTGCCTACAACGACATGCTCTCGGCGCACCAGCCCTTCGAGACCTTCCCTCAGCTGATCAAGGCGGCGGCGCGCGAGGCGGGCGGCATCGCCCAGGTGGCCGGAGGCGTGCCGGCGATGTGTGACGGCGTCACCCAGGGCCAGCCGGGCATGGAGCTGTCGCTGTTCTCGCGCGACGTCATCGCCATGGCCGCGGCCATCGGCCTGTCGCACAACATGTTCGATGCCGCCGTCCATCTCGGCGTCTGCGACAAGATCGTACCCGGCCTGGTCATTGCAGCGCTGACCTTCGGTCATCTGCCCGCCGTCTTCATCCCCGCCGGACCGATGACGTCGGGCCTGCCCAATGACGAGAAGGCGCGCATTCGCCAGCTCTATGCCGAAGGCAAGGTCGGCCGCGCCGAACTTCTGGAGGCGGAATCGAAGTCCTACCACGGGCCCGGAACATGCACCTTCTACGGCACTGCGAACTCCAACCAGATGCTGATGGAGATCATGGGCCTGCACACGCCCGGCTCCTCCTTCGTCAACCCGGGCACGCCGCTGCGCGACGCGCTAACCCGCGAGGCAGCCAAGCGCGCGCTCGAGATCACCGCGCTCGGCAACGACTACACGCCTGCCGGCCGGGTGATCGACGAACGCTCCGTCGTCAACGGTGTCGTCGGGCTGCACGCCACCGGCGGCTCGACCAACCACACGATTCACCTCGTCGCCATGGCGGCGGCGGCCGGTATCTCGCTCACTTGGCAGGACATTTCGGAGCTTTCCGAGGCCGTGCCGCTGCTCGCCCGCGTCTATCCGAACGGACTCGCCGACGTGAACCATTTCCAGGCGGCCGGCGGCATGGGTTTCCTCATCCGCGAACTGCTCGACGCCGGCCTGCTGCACGAGGACGCGCGCACGGTGTGGGGCGAGGGATTGAGGCCCTACGCGATCGAAGCGACGCTCGCCGCAGACGGTTCGGTGGCGCGCCGGCCCGCGCCCTCGACGAGCGGCGACGAGAAGGTGCTCGCCCCGATGGCCAAGGCCTTCCAGCCGACCGGCGGACTGAAAGTGCTCTCCGGCAATCTCGGCAAGGCGATCATCAAGACCTCGGCGGTCAAGCCGGAACGCCGCGTCGTCGAGGCGCCGGCGCTGGTTTTCGACAGCCAGCAGGCGCTCAACGATGCCTTCAAGGCCGGGGCCCTCGATCGCGACTTCGTCGCCGTCCTGCGCTTCCAGGGGCCGAAGGCCAACGGGATGCCCGAACTGCACAAGCTGACAACCGTGCTCGGCGTGCTCCAGGACCGCGGCCATAAGGTCGCGCTGGTCACCGATGGCCGCATGTCGGGTGCCAGCGGCAAGATTCCCGCCGCGATCCACGTCACGCCGGAGGCACTCGACGGAGGCGCCATCGGCCGTATCCGCGACGGGGACGTGGTCAGGGTCGACGGCGAAGCCGGCATTCTCGAGGTTCTTCTCGACCCGGACGAACTGGCGGCGCGGCCGGCGCCCTCGCCGGATCTTTCCGAGAACACGCACGGCTTCGGCCGCGAGCTGTTCGAGGGATTCCGCCGGCTGGCGACGCGGGCCGAGCACGGCGCCAGCGCCTTCGGTTGAGGCAGGACGACAGCGGACGCCGCCGACGGCGGCGTCCAACCGAGTATCCCGTTACTGGACCGTGATCTCTGCGCGCTCGCCGGCCTTCACCGTGGCCGCGCCTTCCTTCTTCTCCACCCCTTCGCCACGGTCGACGACGACGACGTATTCGCCCGCGGGAAGCGTGGTCTGGTGGGTTTCGGCGTAGGCGTAGCCGAACTCCTTGCGGTTGCCCTGGATGTCCTTTGCCGCGGCGAAAACCTGGATGAACTTGCCGCCTGGCGCCGAGATGGCGAGCACGCCGGCGTTGAGAACGACCTTCACGTCGACGCGCTCGCCTGCCTTGAGCGTGAACGGCTGTTCGGCGACGGCCTGGTCCATCCTGGCAATCGCGACGTAGTCGCCCGGCGGTACGTCATAGCCCGAATCCGGGCCGTAGCCGTAGGCGACGTCGTCGCGGGAGCCGTCGATCTTCTTCGCCGCCTTGACGATGTTGACGGCAAGCCCGCCGTCCTCGACCTTCAGCGTGTCGTTGTAGAACGCGTTGATGACGGCGCGTCCGATACCGACGACGATCTCCCTCTCGACCGTCTCGCCGGCTTTCACCGTGACCGTCTCGCTGACCTCGCCCTCACCGATGCGGACGGTGATCTTCTGTTCACCGGCCGGCACCACGATCTTCGACAGGCCGTAGGTCGTGGACGCGCCCTCGCCTGGATGAACAACGACGACTGCCGCGCTGTCATCCACCGAAGCACCCGCACTCGGCAGCGGCTTGATAATCAACGTGCCGGCGTTAAGTACGAACAGCGGCTCTGCCATCGTGTCCGCGGCGACCGTCACCTTTTGCTCGACGCTCGCCTCGCCCAGCCTTGCTACGACGACGTAGTCGCCGGCGTCGAGCTGGGCCTTGTAGCGGCCGTATTGGGTCGTCACGTAGTCGCCGCGCGAACCGTCGGCGGCGGCCTTGTAGATCTCCCAGGCGTTGCCGGCGTCCTCGGGCAGAATCGGACCGCCCTCTGACAAAGTTACGGAGGGGACGAAGTTGAACTCGGGCTTCGCCGGTTCAGGCGCCGGTGCTGGTGCCGGTGCCGGCTCTGGCGCTGCGGCGACGACGGTATCGATCAGCGCTTGCTCAAGCGCCCTGGCGTCGGAAGCCTGAATGTACTTGCCGCCGGTGTTCTCGGCGAGGCAGGCTACCTGCCGGCCTTCCTCCGCGGTCAGGCCGAAGCCGACGACGTGGGCGGTAAAATCGACGCCCGACTGTTCGAGCTCGCTGCCGACCGCGCAGGGGTCGGCGTTGCAGGTCTCCAGCCCGTCGGTGATGAGCACGACGGTCGCCTTGTCTTCGGTATAGCGCAGCGCTTCGGCCGCCTGGCGGACGGCTGCCGTCAGCGGCGTCTTGCCGAGGAACTTCATGCCGTCGGCGGCGGCGATGATCGCCGCACCGGTGCCGGTCGCGGGCGGCACCACGAGTTCGATGTCCTCGCAGTTGCCCTTTTCGCGGTGGCCGTAGGCCATCAGGCCGAGCTCGAGACCGGCGGGCAGGGTCTGTAGCACCGAGCGCAGCGTCTCGCGGGCGATCTCGAGCTTCGGCGTACCGTCGATCTGGCCCCACATGGAGCCCGACGCGTCGAGGACGATGATCGCCCGGTCGGCAGCGGCGGCCGCCAGGGTAGACATGGCCAGCACGACCACCGCAAAAAACCCGCGCATTCCGATTCGCATCATGACCCCGCATCGATCCGACAGTTCCGCGGAAGCTATCGAAGCGGAGGGAGCCGGGCAAGACGGCGGCTGCGGCATGCCACGGAAGTGAACGCCGGAACCCTGCTATTGCCGCGCCGTACCTGTGGACCATTGTCGTGACCAGCGGCCGCACCTACCGTCGCCCCATGATCCTCGACCGTCCCCTGCTCGGCGTACTGCTTACCGTCGCCTTCTGTGCAATCGCGCCTATCGGCGATTCGCTGGCCAAGATTCTCGGCAACACGATACCCCTGCTGGAGCTACTCTGCGTCCGCTTCGCCGCCCAGACCGTGCTGCTCGTTCCCCTCCTTGCCGCGCTCGGCATTCCGATCGCCCTGCCGTCGCGCATCCTTGGGCTCGCAGCGCTGCGGACCGCGCTGCAACTGGCCGGCATCGCGGCGATGTTCGCCGCGCTCCGCTACCTGCCGCTGGCCGATGCCGTCGCCATCGCCTTCGTCATGCCATTCATCCTGCTGCTGCTCGCACGCTACCTGCTCGACGAGGAGGTCGGACCGCGCCGGCTCGCCGCCTGCGCCGTCGGCTTCGCCGGCACGCTTCTCGTGGTCCAGCCGAGCTTCGCCGAGGTCGGCGCGCCAGCGCTGCTTCCCTTCGTCGTGGCGATCGTCTTCGCCCTCTACATGCTGGTCAGCCGCCGGATCGCCAAGGAGGCTGACCCGCTGGCGCTGCAGGCGATGAGCGGATTGATGGCGACACCCGTGCTCGTCGCAGCGCTCGTGCTCGGTTGGTCGGCCGGCTGGCCGGGCTTCGAGGTCAAGGTGCCGGAAGCTGGAGAGTCCGCAATGCTCGCCGCGCTCGGCGTCGTCGGCACGCTCGCACACCTCCTGATGACCTGGTCTCTGCGCTTCGCCCCGGCCTCGACGCTGGCGCCGATCCAGTATCTGGAGATCCCGTTCGCAACCATCGTCGGCTTCATCATATTCGGCGACCTGCCCAACGGCATGGCGGCCGTCGGCATCGTCATCACCATCGCCGCCGGCCTCTACGTCGTCTACCGGGAGCGGCGTAACGCCGAGACCGTTCCGGCCGAGGTCTGACCGGGAATCAGTAGGTGGTGCGCCGTTCTTCCGAAGGCGGTCGGCCGAACTGCAGCCGGTAGCTCTGCGCGAAATAGGAGTGCGACGTGAAGCCGGTGGCGATGGCCACGTCAAGGATCGGCATGTTGGTCTGGCGCAGCAGTTCGCGGGCGCGCTCGAGCCTGAGCCGCATGTAGTAGCGCCCCGGTGTCACGCTAAGGTGCCTAAGGAACAGGCGCTCGACCTGGCGCACCGACAACCCCGCCGACTTAGCGAGTTGGACGGCCGAGAACGGCTCGTCGAGATGGTCGGCCATCAGTTCGACGATCTTCCTGAGCTTCTCCGACTTGCCGGTCAGGTCGCGCTCGGGGCCGACGCGCTGTCGGTCCCCGGCCGAGCGGATGCGCTCGTGCTGGAACTGGTTGGCCACCTCGTTGGCGAGGTTCGCGCCGAAGTCGCCGCGCACGATCTCCAGCATCAGGTCGATCGAGGTCGTGCCGCCGGCACAGGTGTAGCGCTTGCGGTCGATCTCGAAGACGTTGCCGGTGCAGTTGATCTCCGGGAAGCGCTCCATGAAGCCGGCTCGGTTTTCCCAATGGATCGTGCAGCGGTGGCCTTCGAGCTGGCCGGCCTCAGCGAGCAGATAGGAGCCGACCGACAGCGCACCGAGCGCACCGCCGCGCCGGCCCCAGTTGCGCAGCGCCCCCAGAACTTTGCTTTTCCCCGGGAATTCGGTGGTCAGACCGACACTGACGAAGAGGATGTCAACCGGGGGAACGTCGGCGACACTATAATCGATCTTCAGCGGCAACCCGTTCGACGCCATGACGGCGTCGCCATCAGCCGACACCGTCGTCCAGCCGTAGAAGTCGCGGCCCAGCAACCGGTTCGCGGAGCGAACCGTGTCGATCGCCGCGGCAAGCGAGAACATCGAGAACTTGTCGACCAGCAGGAACGCGAACTGCCGGCCTCCTTGCAGTGGATCGGTCATGTCCGGACTTCCGGCCCCGTCACCGCCCATATGGGTCGGGAACGGCCAAGCTCTACAGGATGGGCGGTGCGGCGCAAGGTGGTGCGATCCGTATTTTCGCGGAGGCCAGGAAGCGGCTTGCGGTCAGAAACGGGGGCGCTCCAGGCCGGCGGCCAGGTACGCGGACGAGAGCGTGTTGGCCATCAACATTGCGATGGTCATCGGCCCGACGCCGCCGGGAACCGGCGTGATGGCGCCGGCGACCTCAGAGGCGCTCAGAAATTCGACGTCGCCGACGAGCCGGGTGTTGCGACCCGATTCCTTCGGCGCCGGCACGCGGTTGATACCGACATCGATGACCGTCGCGCCGGGCTTCACCCAGTCGCCCTTGACCATCTCCGGGCGACCGACGGCGGCAACGAGGATATCGGCTGTGCGGCATACGGCCGGCAGGTCGCGGGTCCTGCTGTGGGCGATCGTCACGGTGCAGTTGGCGGCTAGCAGCAAGTTGGCCATCGGCTTTCCGACGATATTGGAGCGGCCGACGACGACGGCGCTGAGCCCCGAGAGGTCGCGTCCCCTCGCCCGCTCGATCAGGATCATCGAGCCCGCCGGCGTGCACGGCACGAAGGCGGTCGCCAGTTCGCCGGTCCCCAGCTTCCCGACGTTGATATAGTGAAAGCCGTCGACATCCTTTTCCGGCGCGATCGTCTGGATCACCTTGCCGGCATCGATGTGGGCGGGTAGCGGAAGCTGGACGAGGATGCCGTTGATGCGCCGATCAGCGTTGAGCTCGGCGATCAGTTCGAGGAGCTTCTCTTCGGCGGTGTCGGGCGGCAGCGTGTGCTGGAGCGAGAGGAAGCCACACTCCTTCGCCGTCCTTGACTTCGACGCGACGTAGACCTGGCTGGCGGGATCCTCGCCGACGATGATCACGGCGAGACCGGGCGGCGGACAACCTTGGGCGATGAGATCAGCGGAGAGTTGCCGGACCTTCGTCGTGACGTCAGCCGCCACAAGCTTGCCGT
This sequence comes from uncultured Mesorhizobium sp., assembly GCA_937958475.1. GTDB lineage: Bacteria > Pseudomonadota > Alphaproteobacteria > Rhizobiales > Rhizobiaceae > DUSC01. The sequence goes on from CALFXR010000221.1 coordinate 69,308, forward strand.
CAATGATTTTCGCCATGGATCGATCCTCCGCCCGTTTCGTGCGTACGGCGCGGATATGACGGAAAACACCGCGCAAGTCTCGCGCAGATGCGCCTTCCGGTGCCGGAAACTCGAAACCGGTGCTCAGGCGTAGCGACGTCGTCCGCGGCTTTCCGCGAGGTCGAGGACCGCCTCGCGGAACTCGCGCAGGTCATGACGCAGTTCCTCGACCGTCCTCGCCGACTGCCTGTGATCGCGCCGGTCGAACGCGCCGGGCGCTAAGTCGTCCCATCGCGGCGACGGCGCCGGACGGACCATGGGAAACGGCGGTTGCGGCGGTGCGTAGGTATACACCGGCGGAAAAGGCTGTTGTGTCATGAGGTGAGCCTGCTGCACGGGCGCGTGCGCCGGATAGGGATAGACGGGCTGCGCCGGATAGCCGAGGACTGCGGTCAAGGGCTGAGGCGCGGCATAGGCCGGAGCCGCGACGGGTCCCTGAGGTTGCGGGACGGCGAAGACGGCGGACGCAGGCTGCGGAACCTGGGGTGCGTAGGCGACCGGCTGTTCCACGTAGGTGGCCTGAGGATGGAGCGCGGTCTGCTGGGGATAGGGAGCGGGCGCTGCAGGATAGGCCGGGGACTGTTGCTGGAACGAGGGCGCCGGCTGCGCATGGCCCACGGGCGCCGGCTGGAAGGTCGTCATCGGCTGCGCCGGCTCCCGAACGG